>NZ_CATKPN010000034.1:0-90805 GCF_949767245.1 Pseudomonas sp. IT-P176 | reverse complement strand
ACCCCGCCCGGCCCAGAGACCGCTAAAACGTTGTGTAGATAGCTATGCCCATCGCGGGCAAGCCCGCTCCCACAGGGGATTTGTGTCCAGCACAAGTCATCTGTGGGCGCGGATGCCCGCGATATTGGCAACGCGGACTTCAGACCTGCGCTTGCGCCCCTTCAAACCATGCCAGTTTCTCACGCAGCTGCACCACCTCTCCCACGATCACCAGGGTCGGCGCATGCACTTCATGCTCCGCCACCAGGCGTGGCAGGTCGGCCAGGGTGCCGGTGAAGACTCGCTGGTTAGCGGTAGTGCCCTGCTGGATCAACGCCGCTGGCGTGTCCGCGCCACGGCCGTGCTTGATCAACTGCTCGCAGATGATCGGCAAGCCCACCAGGCCCATGTAGAACACCAGGGTCTGGGCCGGTGCGACCAGGTCGCTCCACGGCAGGTCGCTGGTGCCGTCCTTCAGGTGACCGGTGACAAACCGCACGGATTGCGCGTAATCACGGTGGGTCAAGGGAATCCCGGCGTAGGCTGCGCAACCGCTGGCAGCGGTAATGCCCGGCACCACCTGGAACGGGATGCCCTGGGCCGCCAGCTCTTCGATTTCTTCGCCGCCGCGCCCAAAGATGAACGGATCGCCACCCTTGAGTCGCACCACACGCTTGCCTTGCCGAGCCAGGTCCACCAGTTGCTGGTTGATCTGGTCCTGGGGCACTGCGTGATCGGCGCGACGCTTGCCGACGTAGACACGCTCGGCGTCGCGCCGACAGAGTTCGAGAATCGCTGGCGCCACCAGGCGGTCGTACAGCACCACGTCCGCCTGCTGCATCAGGCGCAGGGCGCGGAAGGTCAACAGGTCCGGATCACCCGGGCCCGCGCCCACCAGATACACCTCGCCGGTAGTCACGCTGGCTTCACCCGCCAGCTTGGCTTGCAGCAAGCGTTCGGCCTCGGCGCCCTGCCCGGCCAGTTGCCGATCGGCGATCGGTCCCTGGAACACGTCTTCCCAGAAGCCACGGCGTTGCTGCACGTCCGGGAACAGGCCTTTGACCTGGTCACGGAAACGCGCCGCCAAGCCCGCCAACTGGCCGTAGGTCGACGGAATCCAGGTTTCGATCTTGGCCCGGATCAGCCGCGCCAGCACCGGTGCATCACCGCCGCTGGACACCGCAATGATCAGCGGCGAACGGTCGACGATCGCTGGGAAGATCACGCTGCACAGGGCAGGCGCGTCCACCACATTGACCGGCAGGCAACGCCGATGGGCATCGGCGGAGACTTGCGCGTTCAAGGTTTCGTCATCGGTAGCGGCAATGATCAGCCCGCAGCCATCCAAGTCCGATTCCTGATAGCCGCGCACCAGCAGTTCGCCGCCACTGTTTTGCACCAGCTCACGCAGCTGGACTTCGATCTCGGGTGCAACGACCCGCAGCAGCGCACCGGCATCGGCCAGCAGGCGGGATTTGCGCAAGGCAATCTCCCCTCCACCGACCACCAGCACACGGCTACCGCGCAGGTTGTGAAACAGTGGCAGATATTTCATTTAGCCGATGACCTCAAGGCCACCCATGTAGGGTTTCAGCACGTCTGGCACGCGGATCGAACCGTCGGCCTGCTGGTAGTTTTCCAGCACCGCCACCAGGGTCCGACCGACTGCCAGGCCAGAACCGTTCAAGGTGTGCACCAGCTCAGGCTTGCCGGTTTCCGGGTTACGGAAACGCGCTTGCATGCGTCGGGCCTGGAAATCACCGCAGTTGGAGCACGAGGAAATCTCGCGGTATTTGTCCTGGCTCGGAATCCACACTTCCAGGTCGTAAGTCTTGACGGCGCTGAAGCCCATGTCGCCAGTGCACAGCGCCAGGGTGCGGTAAGGCAGTTCCAGCAATTGCAGGACCTTCTCGGCGTTGGCGGTGAGGCCTTCGAGGGCTTCCATCGAGGTCGACGGCTCGACGATCTGGACCATTTCAACCTTGTCGAACTGGTGCTGGCGAATCATCCCGCGGGTATCACGACCCGAGGCACCGGCTTCACTGCGAAAGCACGGGGTGTGCGCGACGAACTTGATCGGCAGCAGCTTGGCATCGACGATTTCGCCGGCGACGATGTTGGTCAGCGACACTTCGGCAGTCGGGATCAGGTACAGATCGGCCTCGCCTTCGCGGCTGATCTTGAACAGGTCTTCCTCGAACTTCGGCAGTTGCCCAGTGCCTTGCAGGGCCGGCGCTTGCACCAGATAAGGGGTGTAGGCCTCTTCGTAACCGTGTTCGGTGGTGTGCAGGTTGACCATGAACTGCGCCAGGGCGCGGTGCAGACGGGCAATCGGCCCGCGCAGCAGGGCAAAACGGGCACCGGACAGCTTGGCGGCGGTTTCAAAGTCGAGCCAGCCGAACTTCTCGCCCAGGGCGACGTGGTCCTTGACCTCGAAATCGAAGGTGGCCGGGGTGCCCCAGCGACGCACTTCAACGTTGCCGTCTTCGTCTGCGCCTACCGGCACCGACTCATGCGGCAGGTTCGGCAGGCCCAGCAGGATGGCATCCAGCTCGGTCTGGATCGCGTCCAGCTCGACCTTGCCGGCCCCCAGTTCGTTGGCCATGCGCTCGACGTCGGCCATCAACGGTGCGATGTCTTCGCCGCGCTGTTTGGCCTGACCGATGGATTTGGAACGCGCGTTACGTTCAGCCTGCAGTG
Source organism: Pseudomonas sp. IT-P176 (assembly GCF_949767245.1). NCBI lineage: Bacteria > Pseudomonadati > Pseudomonadota > Gammaproteobacteria > Pseudomonadales > Pseudomonadaceae > Pseudomonas > Pseudomonas sp. IT-P176. The sequence goes on along the minus strand of NZ_CATKPN010000034.1, from coordinate 88,126 downwards.
CTTCGGTGCGGGTCTGGACGGTCTTGCGCTGTTCTTCCAGCGCTTCGATGCGCGCGACATCCAGCACAAAACCACGGGATGCCAGGCGGTCCGCTACGTCCTGAAGGTTGCTACGTAACAGTTTGGAATCGAGCATGTCGGTCTCTCGTTTATCAAAGTTTGGTCAGGGACAGGCCAGCCCAGGTCGCGAGCAGCCCGCCGAATACGCTGATGGCCGCGTAGCCCAGGGCCAGCGGCACTTGCCCGCTTTCCAGCAAGCGCACCGTATCCAGTGAAAAGGATGAAAAAGTCGTCAGGCCGCCAAGAAAGCCAACCATCAACCCGGCGCGCACCTCCAGGGGTACTTCCGGGCGAGTCAAAAACAGGCCGTACAAAATGCCAATCAGCAGACAGCCCACGATATTAACGGCCAGCGTCGCGCTATAGAAGTGCCGCGGCCAATTGGCGTTGATCCAGTTGCCGGTGGCAAAGCGCAATAACGTGCCGGCCACCCCGCCGACGGAAACCGCAACAATCAGTGCAAGCACTATTTTCTCCGCTGCCTAGGGCTTAAACGGTCGAGTTTGGCCAAGTGATTGAGCTTCTCGCCGATTTTCAACTCCAGGCCACGGGGCACCGGTTGATAGAACGGGATCGGCTCGAGCTCTTCCGGGAAATAGTCTTCCCCGGCGGCATAAGCATCCGGTTCGTCGTGGGCATAGCGGTATTCGTCACCATAGCCCAATTGCTTCATCAGCTTGGTCGGCGCATTGCGCAGGTGCAGAGGCACTTCCAGCGAACCGTGCTCGGCAGCGGCACGCAGGGCAGTCTTGAAGCCCATGTACACCGCGTTGCTTTTCGGTGCGCAAGCCAGGTAGGTGATGGCCTGGGCCACCGCCAGTTCGCCTTCGGGGCTGCCCAGGCGCTCCTGCACTTCCCACGCTGCCAGGCACAGGCTGAGGGCGCGCGGGTCGGCATTGCCGATGTCTTCGCTGGCCATGCGCACCACGCGCCGGGCCAGGTACAGCGGGTCGCACCCGCCGTCGATCATGCGCGCGAACCAGTACAGCGCGCCGTCGGGGTTGGAGCCACGTACCGATTTGTGCAAAGCGGAAATCTGGTCGTAGAAGGCTTCACCGCCCTTGTCGAAACGACGACGAGTGTCACCGAGCAAGCTTTGCAGGAGATCGGTGCCGATTTCGCTGTTGTCTTCAGCCAGGTCCGAGGCGTTTTCCAGCAGGTTGAGCAGGCGCCGACCATCGCCGTCGGCGGCCGACAGCAGCATCTGGAAGCCTTCGTCGCTGAGGCTCAGGTTGCGCTTGCCCAGGCCCCGCTCTTCGGTCAGCGCGCGCTGCACCAGCTTGCGCAGGGCCGTCTCGTCGAGGCTTTTAAGCACGTACACGCGTGCCCGCGACAGCAAAGCGTTATTGAGTTCGAACGAAGGGTTTTCCGTGGTCGCGCCGATGAAAATCAGCGTGCCGTCCTCGACATAGGGCAGGAACGCATCCTGCTGCGACTTGTTGAAGCGATGCACTTCGTCGACGAACAAGATGGTGCGGCGGCCGTATTGCCCAGCCTGCTGCTTGGCCACTTCCACTGCCTGGCGGATCTCCTTGACCCCGGCCAGCACCGCCGAAACCGTTTCGAAGTGTGCATCCGAAACTTCCGCGAGCAAACGCGCCAGGGTGGTCTTGCCCACACCCGGCGGTCCCCAGAAGATCATCGAATGCAGGGCACCCTGCTCCAGCGCCTCGCGCAAGGGCTTGCCGCGGGCCAGCAGGTGTTCCTGGCCGACGTACTCATCCAGGTTCGCCGCGCGCAAGCGAGCGGCCAGTGGCTGAGCGATCGGGGCACTTCGAAACAGATCCATGACTACGTTTGAAACCTCACTGGGGCCTGACGTCGATGTGCTTGACAACACAATCCCTGTGGGAGCGGGCTCGCCCGCGAAAGCGGCGCATCAGTCACATCAATGCTGGATGTACCGGCGCCATCGCGGGCAAGCCCGCTCCCACAGGCGCTTTGCGGCTGGTTATTCCTGGATCACATCGGCACCCTTGGGGATGTCGAACTTGAACTTGGATGCCGGGATCGGCTCGTTGGCTTTCACGCCGGTGAACAGGATATTGGTGCGCTGGCCGACGCTGTCGATCAGTTGCATGTCGTTGACCAGGCCATTACGGAACGACAGGCGCAGGTTGTCGAACAGGGTGTCCTTGGTTTTCGGCTTGAGGGTGAAATCGATCACGCCGCCGGCTTCCTTGGCACTGATATCAAAACTCTGGCTGATCTTCGACACATCACCGGAGAGCAGCAGCGCCGGGGTCTGGGTCAGGCGCTGGTCGAGGGTCTTGATGGTGACCTGCTCCAGGTCCGGGTCCCACAGGGAGACCTTCTTGCCATCGGAAACCATCAACTGTTCCTGCGGCGCATCGGTGTGCCAGTAGAACAGGCCCGGGCGCTGCAGCGACATCTGGCCGGTGGTTTCCTGCAACTGGGTACCGCTGCCGTCGAGGGTCAGCTGGGAGAAACGCGCACTCAGGGTCTGGGACTTTTCCAGCAGTTGAGTCAGACGCGCCACGTCCTTGTCATCGGCATGGGCCGAGAGGGTGGTGAAAGCCAGTACCGGCAACAGCAACATGCGGATAAGACGCATGGGAGTCCTCATAGAGATTCGTTTGAATGACGCGCCGCGTGAGGTCACGCGGCACTGATCAGTCGCGCACCGGGCCAGGGGCCAGGACTTCACGCGAGCCGTTGGTATTCATGGAGGTCACGACCCCGGCCATTTCCATGGCTTCGATCATGCGCGCCGCGCGGTTGTAGCCGATCTTGAGCTTGCGCTGCACCGCCGAGATGGACGCGCGGCGGCTTTCGAGCACGAACTGCACGGCTTCGTCGTAGAGCGCATCGGTTTCGGCGTCATCGTCACCACCGCCGCCGCCATTTTCAAAGCCGCTGCCGGCTTCTTCGACACCGGCGAGGATGTCGTCGTTGTATTCCGGAGCGCCGCGCAATTTCCAGGCCTCCACCACGCGGTGAACCTCGTCATCGGAAACGAACGCACCGTGCACCCGGATTGGCAGGCTGGTGCCAGGTGGCATGTAGAGCATGTCACCGTGGCCCAGCAGTTGCTCGGCGCCGCCCTGGTCGATGATGGTCCGCGAGTCGATCTTGCTCGACACCTGGAACGCCATGCGCGTCGGGATGTTGGCCTTGATCAGACCGGTGATCACGTCCACCGATGGACGCTGGGTCGCGAGAATCAGGTGGATACCGGCCGCACGGGCTTTCTGCGCGATACGTGCAATGAGTTCTTCAACCTTTTTGCCGACGATCATCATCATGTCGGCGAATTCGTCGACGACCACGACGATGGTCGGCAGCTTGGTCAGCAGCGGCGCTTCGTCGTGAATGCTTTCGCGGTTGTACAGTGGGTCGGTCAACGGCGTGCCGGCTTCTTGCGCCTCGCGCACCTTCTGGTTGAAACCGGACAGGTTACGCACCCCCATCTTGGCCATCAGCTTGTAGCGCCGCTCCATCTCGGCCACGCTCCAGCGCAGGGCGTTGGCGGCGTCCTTCATGTCGGTGACCACCGGGCAGAGCAGGTGCGGAATGCCTTCGTAGATCGACAATTCAAGCATTTTCGGGTCGATCATGATCAGCTTGGCGTCTTCCGGGCCGGACTTGAACAGGATCGACAGGATCATTGCGTTGACCCCCACCGACTTACCGGAACCGGTGGTACCGGCCACCAGCAGGTGCGGCATTTTGGCCAGGTCGGTGATGATCGGCTTGCCGCCGATGTCGTGGCCCAGGGCCAGGGTCACCGGCGACTTGAAGTTGTCGTATTCCGGGGTCGACAGCACTTCGGAGAAGCGCACGATCTGCCGGTCTTCGTTGGGAATCTCGATACCGACCGTGGTCTTGCCCGGAATCACTTCCACCACCCGCACACTGGTCACTGCCAACGAGCGCGCGAGGTCTTTCGCCAGGTTGGAAATACGGCTGACCTTGACCCCCGCCGCCGGCTGGATTTCGTAGCGGGTAATCACCGGACCCGGGTGAATCGAGTCCACCGAGACCTCGACCCCGAACTCCTTGAGTTTGATTTCCAGCAGATGCCCGACCGCCGCCAGCGACTCAGGCGAATAGTTGAGTTGTTTCTTTTCCGCCGGGTCGAGAATAGAGATCGGCGGCAAGGTGCCTTCCACGGCGCTGTCGACGAACAACGGCGCCTGCTTCTCTTTCTCCACGCGCTTGCTTGGGGCGGCGGGTTTCGGTGGCGCCGGGGCAATCACCGGCGGGACCTGTTTCTCGCGTTCGGACATGTGCTTGCTCAGGGCCTGCTCGCGCTCGATCAAGCGTTCCTTGACCTTGGCCTGCTCGCGCTTGTCGGTCACGGTCGGTGCGACGACGTTATGCACCCGATCATCCACTTCACGCAATTGCGCGACCAGTTGCTTGCGCTCGGTACGCGCGGCCCACCAGCGATTGGCGGCACCCTGGAACAGTTCGAACAGATCGAGGGTGATCTTGCCGGTGACGTCCATCACCTTGAACCACGACAGGTCGGTAAACACGGTCAGGCCGAACAGGAACAACGCAATGAACATCAGGGTGCTGCCCTGGATGTTCAGCGCATTCTTGGCCAACTCGCCCAGGCTTTCGCCCAGCGCGCCACCGGCGCCGGCTGGCAAGCCAGTGGGGGCGTGGAAATGGATATGGGCCAGGGCCGCGCCGGACAACACCAGGAACACCAGGCCGATCAGGCGCCAGGAGAACAGCCAGCCGCTCCACTCCCACGGATCGTGGCGCTGGCGGAAGATCTGATAGGTCTTGATCGCCAGCAACAGCGGGAAAATATAGGCGAAATACCCCAGCACCATGAACAGGATGTCGGCGCTGTAGGAGCCCGCCGGGCCGCCGAAGTTCTGCACGTCATCGATCTTGCTGTTGTGGCTCCAGCCCGGATCGTCCTTGCCATAGGTCAGCAAGGCCATCATCAGGAACAGGCACAAGGCCCCGATGGCGATCAACGCACCTTCCTTGAGTCGGTAGTGCAGGTGTTGACGCCAAAGCGGAACGACTGGTTTAGGTGCTGCGGTGGATTTCTTCAAAACGCTACTTTTCCTGCGCCAGGGGCGCGTCCATCTGTTGAATGACTATAAAAAACTGCCCAATCCAGGCAGGTAAAAAAGTGTAGAGGCGCAACTGGGACTACTTTTAACACTGCGCTTGGGTTTTTATAAACACGGCACGCTGTGCTTTTTTCCGTAAAGCATTGTTACAGCCTTGCATTGTACGGGTTTGTACGGCCGATGCCATGCTTCAAGTCCATGGCTACAGCATAGCCAGAAGTCTCTGGCACGCGATTCAATTTGAGCATGCATTGTCTTTTGTGACAAAGGCTTATGAGGTGTTTTTATGAGCGATGCGAAGCATTCACGCCTGATCATTCTGGGTTCCGGTCCTGCCGGTTACAGCGCTGCCGTTTATGCCGCCCGCGCCAACCTCAAACCGGTGGTCATCACCGGCATGCAGGCTGGTGGCCAGCTCACCACTACGGTCGAAGTCGACAACTGGCCCGGCGACGTCGAAGGCCTGACCGGCCCGGCACTCATGGAACGCATGCAAAAACACGCCGAGCGTTTTGACACACAGATCGTCTACGACCACATCCATACCGCCAAGTTGCAGCAACGCCCGTTCCAGCTGATTGGCGACAGCGCCACCTACACCTGCGATGCCTTGATCATCGCCACTGGCGCCTCGGCGCAGTACCTGGGACTGCCGTCAGAAGAAGCCTTTGCCGGCAAGGGGGTCTCGGCCTGCGCGACCTGCGACGGGTTCTTCTATCGCAACCAAGTGGTCGCCGTCGTGGGTGGCGGCAATACGGCAGTAGAAGAGGCTTTGTATCTGTCCAACATTGCCCGGGAAGTGCACCTGATTCACCGTCGCGACAAGTTGCGTTCGGAAAAAATCCTCCAGGACAAATTGTTCGAAAAAGCCGCCAACGGCAATATCCGCCTGCACTGGAACCAGAACCTGGACGAAGTCCTCGGCGATGCCAGCGGCGTGACCGGCGCCCGCCTGCGGGACAGCCTGAGCGGGCAAACCCGTGAGCTGCCCCTGGCCGGAGTCTTCATTGCTATTGGCCACAAACCCAATACCGAGCTGTTCCAGGGCCAGTTACCGATGCATGATGGCTACTTGCGGGTCCAGGGCGGCAGTGAGGGCAATGCCACCGCCACCGCGATTGCCGGGGTGTTTGCCGCAGGCGACGTAGCCGACCATGTGTACCGCCAGGCAGTGACATCTGCCGGCGCGGGTTGCATGGCGGCGCTGGACGCTGAAAAATACCTCGACGACAACTGACCCGGATGATGAGCGGTAGCCCGGCGCTGCCGCTGCCCTCCCCTACTGCAAGCTGGATACCATGCTGACCTGGTTACAACGCGACTCCCTGAATTTCCCACCGCTGGAAAAAGCCCTGCGCGAGCCCAACGGCTTGCTCGCCGCCGGTGGCGATCTGTCTGCCGATCGCCTGGTCCAAGCCTATCGCCACGGCTGCTTCCCCTGGTTTTCCGAAGGACAGCCGATCCTGTGGTGGTCTCCCGATCCGCGCACGGTGTTGTTTCCCGACGAACTGCATATCTCGCGCAGCCTCGGCAAACTGCTGCGCCAGCAACGCTACCGGGTGACGTTCGACCAGGACTTCGCCGCCGTGATCAGCGCCTGCGCAGCGCCCCGGGACTATGCCGACGGCACCTGGATCACCGACGCCATGCAGGACGCCTACCGAGAGCTACACGCCCGTGGCCACGCCCACAGCGTGGAAGTCTGGGACCAGGACGTGCTGGTGGGCGGCCTGTACGGCCTAGCCATGGGTCAGTTGTTTTTCGGCGAGTCGATGTTCAGCCGCGCCGACAACGCCTCCAAGGTTGGCTTTGCCAGCCTGGTGCAGCACCTGCGGGAGGCCGGTTTCGTCCTCATCGACTGCCAGATGCCCACCGACCACCTGCACAGCCTGGGCGCCCGCTCGATTGCGCGCCGGGAGTTCGCCGATTATCTGGCCCGCCACCTCGATCAGCCCAACCGCGCCACATGGGTTTATCAGGCGACTTTGACGCCTGTGGCTTACACTTAATTGAACGGCTTACCCCCGAGGGTTGATCCATGACCGAGTTGGCGCGTCTCAAGTTTTATGCCACTCAGCCCCATTCTTGCAGCTATCTGCCAGAGGAGCAGGCGACCACGCTGTTCCTCGACCCTAGCCAGCCCATGGATGTGCATGTCTACGCAGACCTGTCGGAAATGGGTTTTCGGCGCAGCGGCGATCACCTGTACCGGCCCCATTGCCAGAACTGCAATGCGTGCGTGCCTGCCCGTATCCCCGTGGCGCAATTTACCCCCAACCGGCAGCAGAAACGCATTTTCAAGCGCAACGCCGACTTGCAGGTACGCCCAGCCAAACCAGGGTTCAGCGAAGAATATTTCGACCTTTACCAGCGCTACATCGAACAACGGCACGCCGATGGCGACATGTACCCGCCCAGTCGCGATCAGTTTTCCACCTTCCTGGTGCGCGACCTGCCCTTTTCCCGGTTCTACGAGTTCCGCCTGGAAGGCCGGCTGCTGGCCATCGCCGTGACCGATCTGCTGCCCAATGGTTTATCCGCGGTCTACACCTTCTACGAGCCCGCAGAAGAGCGCCGCAGCCTGGGACGCTACGCGATCCTCTGGCAAATCGGCGAGGCCAGCCGCCTGGGGCTGGATGCGGTGTACCTGGGGTACTGGATCAAGAACTGCAAAAAAATGAACTACAAGACCCAATATCGCCCCATAGAGCTGCTGATTAACCAGCGCTGGGTGGTTCTGAACTAGGGTCAACCCTAAAGCCCTTGGCTTAAACCCCATTTTTCGGGCACAATGCACGCCGCTTTTGCCTGGCGCAGTTGCACCGGGCCATTCATTGGACACCGAGGGCTTTACTGCATGTCGAAAGAAGACAGCTTCGAAATGGAAGGCACTGTCGTCGACACCCTGCCCAACACCATGTTTCGTGTGGAGTTGGAAAATGGGCACGTCGTAACCGCGCATATTTCCGGCAAGATGCGCAAGAACTACATTCGTATTCTTACCGGTGACAAAGTGCGCGTCGAGCTGACGCCCTATGACTTGAGCAAAGGGCGCATCACTTACCGCGCTCGCTAATCAAGTCAATACAAAACGCCCGGTTTATGCCGGGCGTTTTTGTTTGTCTGCTGTTTGTCTGTTGCTTGTGTAGATTGAGTACATATCCGTTTCTGCGGTTACGGCCGCCGGCGGTTTCGCTCTTACAGCGACTCACTTTTCCAAACGCCGAAAAGTAAGCAAAAGGCTTCGCCCCGGCGTACGGCACTTCGCTAAGGCTCAGTGTTCCCTCGCTACGGCGTCCATCAGGGGGCATCGCCTACGGTTTGCTTCGCTGCACCTCCTCTCGATGTGTGCGGCTTCGCCGCACGGCGCTACGCGCCTATCCCCCTGATGGACACCTTCGCTCGGCCTGCCGAAGGGGCGAAAGATCAAGAGCCAAAGCAAAGCAAAGCAAAGCAAAGCAAAGCAAAGCAAAGCAAAGCAAAGCAAAGCAAAGCAAAGCAAAGCAAAGCAAAGCAAAGCAAAGCAAAGCAAAGCAAAGCAAACGCCAATGCCAATGCCAATGCCAATGCCAATGCCAATGCCAATGCCAACGGTGTGGCGCGGATCGCCATCGCGAGCAAGGGGGATTTGTACGCAGGGCAAACAGGCCGGCCGGTAGGCCGCCTCGTTCGCTCTTACCACTCAGGCCGACTGTCAGGTCGCCGTGCTCTTGCTTTTGATCTTGATCCACCTGCCCCTTCGGCAGGCTGAGCGAAGGTGTCCATCAGGGGGGGAGGCGCGTAGCGCCGTGCGGCGAAGCCGCACACATCGAGAGGAGGTGCAGCGAAGCAAACCGTAGGCGATGCCCCCTGATGGGCACCGTAGCGAAGGCACCCCGAGCCTTAGCGAGGGGCCGAACGCTGGGGCAAGACTTTTTGGGTACTTTTGTGTCGTTTGACAAAAGTGCCTCGCCGTAAGGGCGAAACCCTAAGCCGCCGTTACCGCAGCAACGGATATGCCCCCAAACCCCCAAACCCCCAAACCCCAAGCAGCAAACCCCACACAGCAAAAAGGCGCCTCCCGGCGCCTTCTGCTCTAACACAACCAACCGTCAGGCCATTTCCGCCGTGGTCTCGAAATCGAAGGTCAGCTCGCCGTCCTTGATATCGATATGCACCACGCCACCATGATCGGCCAACTCGCCAAACAGGATCTCCTCCGCCAGCGGACGCTTGATCTTGTCCTGGATCAAACGGGCCATTGGACGAGCGCCCATTGCCGAATCGTAGCCACCCGCCGCCAGCCAGCTGCGTGCGGCATCGGTCACTTCCAGCTGCACGCGCTTGTCTTCCAACTGCGCTTGAAGCTCGGTAAGGAACTTGTCCACCACACTTTTGATGACCTCATGACTGAGGCGACCAAACTGGATAATGGTGTCCAGACGGTTACGGAACTCCGGCGTGAAGCTCTTCTTGATCACTTCCATCGCATCGGACGAGTGGTCCTGATGGGTGAAGCCGATCGACGCACGGGCCGCAGTTTCGGCGCCGGCGTTGGTCGTCATGATCACGATCACGTTGCGGAAGTCCGCCTTGCGCCCGTTGTTATCGGTGAGCGTACCGTGGTCCATGACCTGCAGCAGCAGGTTGAAGACTTCCGGATGCGCCTTCTCGATCTCATCGAGCAACAACACGCAATGCGGCTGCTTGGTGATGGCTTCGGTCAACAGACCGCCCTGGTCGAACCCGACGTAACCCGGCGGCGCACCGATCAGACGCGATACGGTGTGACGCTCCATGTACTCGGACATGTCGAACCGCACCAGCTCGATCCCCAGCGCCTTCGCCAGTTGGCGAGCCGCCTCGGTCTTGCCGACACCGGTAGGACCGGCGAACAGGAATGAGCCCACTGGCTTGTCCGGCGACTTGAGACCGGCACGGGACAGTTTGATCGCAGTCGACAGCGAGTCGATCGCGGCATCCTGGCCAAATACCGTCAGCTTGAGGTCACGCTCAAGGTTGCGCAGCAGCTCCTTGTCGGAACTAGTGACATGCTTAGGCGGAATCCGCGCGATTTTCGCCACGATGTCCTCGACCTGAGGCACCTCGATGCGTTTCACGCGTTTCTCGACCGGCTGCAGACGCTGGTAGGCGCCCGCCTCGTCGATCACGTCGATGGCCTTGTCCGGCATGTGCCGGTCGTTGATGTAGCGCGAGGCCAGTTCGGCAGCGGCGCGCAAGGCCTCATCACTGTATTCGATGTTGTGGTGCGCTTCGAAACGACCCTTGAGGCCGCGCAGGATGCCAATGGTGTCTTCCACCGAAGGCTCCGACACATCGACCTTCTGGAAACGTCGTGCCAGGGCGCGGTCTTTTTCGAAGATCCCGCGAAATTCCTGGAACGTGGTCGAACCGATGCAGCGGATATCACCCGACGACAGCAGCGGCTTGAGCAGGTTCGAAGCGTCCATGACGCCACCAGAGGCGGCACCCGCACCAATGATGGTGTGGATTTCGTCGATGAACAGAATGGCCTGCGGACGTTTTTTCAACTCATTGAGCAGCGCCTTGAAGCGCTTCTCGAAATCGCCACGGTACTTGGTACCTGCCAGCAGCGCACCGAGATCCAGGGAGTAGACCACGGCATTGGCCAACAGATCAGGCACCTGGTTGTCGACAATGCGCTTGGCCAGGCCTTCGGCAATCGCGGTTTTACCCACGCCTGCCTCGCCCACCAGCAACGGGTTGTTCTTGCGCCGGCGCGCGAGAATCTGCGCCACTCGCTCAACTTCCATTTCACGCCCGACCAGCGGGTCGATACGACCCTGGCGGGCCAGTTCGTTGAGGTTGCTGGCATAAGCGTCCAGCGGATTGCTTGAAGAAGAAGATTCACCACCTTCCTCGTCCTGCATATCTTGCTCACCTTCAGAGTGATCGCCATGCCCCGGCACTTTGGAAATGCCGTGGGCGATGTAGTTGACGACATCAATGCGGGCAACGCTCTGCTGTTTCAGCAGGAACACCGCCTGACTCTCTTGCTCACTGAAGATCGCGACCAGCACGTTGGCGCCGGTCACTTCACGCTTGCCCGAGCTCTGCACATGGAAGACAGCACGTTGCAGTACACGCTGGAAGCCCAGGGTTGGCTGGGTTTCACGATCCTCGTCATGGACGGGAATCAAAGGCGTGGTGGAGTCGATGAACTCCTGCAGGTCGTGCTTGAGTTTGTCGAGGTTTGCGCCGCAGGCACGCAAAACGGTGGCGGCTGCCTCATTATCCAATAGTGCCAACAGGAGGTGTTCGACGGTCATGAACTCATGACGTTTCGAACGCGCCTCCTTGAAGGCGAGATTGAGGGTGACTTCGAGCTCGCGGTTTAACATAGCTTCACCTCATACCCAAGTGGTCGGCGTTAACCGTCCTTCTCGATTTCACAGAGTAGCGGATGCTGGCTTTCCCTGGCGTACTGGTTGACCTGCATGGCCTTGGTCTCGGCGATGTCACGGGTAAACAATCCGCATACTGCCCGTCCTTCTGTATGGACGGCCAGCATTACCTTGGTCGCCAGCTCACGATTCAGGTTAAAAAACACCTCGAGCACTTCGACGACGAAATCCATCGGTGTGTAGTCATCATTGAACAAAACCACCTTGTACATCGGCGGCGCCTGTAAAGCAGGCTTTGCCTCCTGTACAGCAATGCCTGCGGAATCGTCGTCGTGTGAATCCGGGCGATCCTGATTGAATGTTAGTCGAATCTGGCTGATTGCATGCATGGAAAGAAAGGTTCGTCTGTTGAGCTGAATACAGTGGTGGGGGCGGTCCCAGAGCTTTTCAACTCTGACTGTCCGGTCGCCTTGACTATCGGCAAATCAGTGTTACAACCAATAGAGCCCACAGTGGGTAAAAAAGGTCCGTGCCGTCAAACCCTATTTGCAGGATTTGAGCAGGATCAACTGGATGATACTCCAGTGATGGAGTCTGTTGCAGAGGGAGTTGGGTATGTCAGGCGTCAAGATCAATGGCAAGGTCAAGTGGTTCAACAATGCCAAGGGTTACGGTTTCATCAATGAAGACGGCAAAACGGACGATCTGTTCGCCCACTACTCGGCGATCCAGATGGAGGGATACAAAACCTTGAAGGCCGGCCAGGCGGTGGTCTTCGAGATCATCCAGGGCCCCAAGGGCCTGCACGCCGTGAACATCGGTGCCGCCATTGAAGCCGGCGCAATCAACACAACCCCGCAAGAACACTCCGTTACCGCCTGAGACCCTCACTGACCGCAGGCTTTGCATAAAAAAACCGGCCGACTCAATCACTTGAGCCGGCCGGTTTTTGTTTAATGCCGCTCAGCTCACATGTGCGAGATCAGGGCATCGCCAAACGCCGAAGAAGACAGCAGCTTGGCGCCTTCCATCAGGCGCTCGAAGTCGTAGGTCACGGTCTTGGCCGAGATAGCGCCATTGGTGCCCTTGATGATCAGGTCGGCCGCTTCGGTCCAGCCCATGTGGCGCAGCATCATTTCCGCGGACAGGATCAGCGAGCCCGGGTTGACCTGGTCCTTGCCGGCGTACTTCGGCGCAGTGCCGTGGGTGGCTTCGAACATGGCCACGGTGTCGGACAGGTTGGCACCTGGCGCGATACCGATACCGCCGACTTCAGCCGCCAGGGCGTCGGACAGGTAGTCGCCGTTCAGGTTCAGGGTCGCAATCACGTCGTATTCTGCCGGGCGCAGCAGGATCTGCTGGAGCATGGCATCGGCGATAGCATCCTTGACGATGACGTTCTTGCCGGTTTTCGGGTTCTTGAACTGCATCCACGGACCGCCGTCGAGCAGGGTCGCGCCGAACTCTTCGGCCGCCACTTCGTAGGCCCATTCCTTGAAGGCACCTTCGGTGAACTTCATGATGTTGCCTTTGTGGACGATGGTCAGCGAGTCGCGATCATTGTCGACCACATATTGCAGGGCTTTGCGCGCCAGACGCTTGGTGCCTTCCAGGGAAACCGGCTTGACGCCGATACCGCAGTTTTCGTCGAAACGGATCTTGGTGACACCCATTTCCTCTTTCAGGAACTTGATGACCTTGGTCGCTTCCGGCGAGCCGGCTTTCCACTCGATACCGGCATAGATGTCTTCCGAGTTCTCACGGAAGATGGTCATGTCGACGTCGCCTGGCTTCTTCACCGGGCTTGGCACACCTTCGAACCAGCGCACCGGGCGCAGGCAGACGTAAAGGTCGAGTTGCTGACGCAGGGCCACGTTCAACGAACGGATACCGCCACCGACCGGGGTGGTCAGCGGGCCCTTGATGGAAACCACGTAATCCTTGACTGCGTCCAGGGTTTCCTGAGGCAGCCAGGTGTCCTGATCGTAAACCTGAGTCGCTTTTTCCCCGGCATACACTTCCATCCAGGAAATCTTGCGTTCGCCGCCGTAAGCCTTCTTAACAGCAGCATCGACAACCTTGATCATGACCGGGCTGATATCAACACCAATACCATCACCTTCAATGAAAGGGATGATCGGGTTGTTAGGAACATTGAGAGAATGGTCTGCATTGACGGTGATTTTGTCGCCGACTGCTGGAACCTGAATCTTCTTGTATCCCATGCTGAACTCCGTTGTGTGGATTGAACATCTGGCTGCGTTCGAGCGTACCCCAGTTGAATCTGCACGGGAACCTCATGTTCCACTCATCTGCCGCCAAGCTAACCAGTTCGCGGCCTACAAGCCTGAAAGCAAAGGGGAAACTGCCAAACTCAAGCACATGGAGCGACTCTACGCCGCAGCACCGGGTGCGACCTTTAGACCAATGGACGAGACCGGAGGTGTATGAACCATCGGCGTTTTGCCAGCTACCTATGTATAATGCCGCCGCTGACCACAGAGTCACGACGGCCGAGCCCTCTACTACAAGAGTTTCGGCCCGAAAAGCCGGGTTGTTACCGCAACCCGAGCGCTTGACGCTCGACTGATGCACCCAACATCACCGCGACGAAATCTCGACATTCGGCTCATGGATGACTTTGAACGAACGCGCTTACCCGGCGCCCCTCGAATTTCCGCGCACGCTTTTAGCAAAGAAGAGAGTTAATCCGAATATGCCCACCCGCTCGAAGATCATCTACACCTTCACCGACGAAGCTCCCGCCCTCGCCACCTATTCCCTGCTCCCGATCGTAGAAGCCTTTACCGCTTCCGCCGATATTGCCGTGGAAACCCGCGATATCTCCCTTGCAGGGCGCATCCTGGCAAGCTTCCCCGAGCAACTGGGTGACAAAGCCGTAGCCGACCACCTCGCCGAACTGGGCGCCCTGGCCGTTACGCCTGAAGCCAACATCATCAAGCTGCCGAACATCAGTGCTTCGGTACCGCAACTGCAGGCCGCGATCAAAGAGTTGCAAGCCCAGGGCTATGCACTGCCGGACTACCCGGAAACCGTGACCAGCGATGCCGACAAAGACGCCAAGGCTCGTTACGACAAGATCAAGGGCAGCGCGGTAAACCCGGTTCTGCGTGAAGGCAACTCCGACCGTCGCGCACCGCTGTCGGTCAAGAACTACGCACGCAAGCACCCGCACAAAATGGGCGCATGGGCCAAGGACTCCAAGTCCCACATTGCGCACATGAGCACCGGCGATTTCTACGGCAGCGAAAAGGCCGCCCTGATCGACGCCGCTGACGCCGTGAAAATCGAACTGATCGCCCAGGACGGCACCGCCACCGTCCTGAAGGCCAAGACCACCGTGCAAGCCGGTGAGATCCTCGATTGCGCAGTCATGAGCAAAAACGCCCTGCGCAGCTTCATCGCCGCCGAGATCGAAGACGCCAAGTCCAAGGGTGTACTGCTGTCGGTCCACCTCAAAGCCACCATGATGAAGGTCTCCGACCCGATCATGTTCGGCCAGATCGTTGCCGAGTTCTATAAAGACGCCCTGGCCAAGCACGCAGACGTGCTGGCACAGATCGGCTTTAACCTGAACAACGGTATCGGCGACCTGTACGCTCGCATCAAGGCCCTGCCGGCCGACCAGCAAGCGCAGATCGAAGCTGACATCCAGGCGGTCTACGCCGCTCGCCCTTCCCTGGCGATGGTCAACTCCGACAAAGGCATCACCAACCTGCACGTGCCAAGCGACGTGATCGTCGACGCATCGATGCCGGCCATGATCCGTGACTCCGGCAAAATGTGGGGCACCGACGGCCAACTGCACGACACCAAGGCCGTGATCCCGGATCGCTGCTACGCCACCATCTACCAGGCCGTGATCGAAGACTGCAAGGTCAATGGCGCCTTCGACCCAACCACCATGGGCAGCGTGCCAAACGTTGGCCTGATGGCGAAAAAAGCCGAAGAATACGGTTCCCACGACAAGACCTTCCAAATCAAGGCTGACGGTGTGGTTCGTGTTTCCGACAGCGCTGGCCGCACCCTGCTGGAGCAACCGGTTGAGGCCGGCGACATCTTCCGCATGTGCCAGACCAAGGACGCGCCGATCCAGGATTGGGTCAAACTGGCCGTCAACCGCGCTCGCGCCAGCGCCACCCCAGCGATTTTCTGGCTGGACCCAATGCGCGCCCACGATGGCGTGGTGATCGAGAAGGTCCAGGCTTACCTGAAGGACCACGACACCGCCGGCCTGGATATCCAGATCATGGCACCGGTCGACGCCATGAAGTTCACCCTGCAGCGCACCCGCGAAGGCAAGGACACCATCTCGGTGACCGGCAACGTGTTGCGCGACTACCTGACTGACCTGTTCCCGATCATGGAACTGGGCACCAGCGCCAAGATGCTGTCGATCGTGCCGCTGATGAACGGTGGCGGCCTGTTCGAAACCGGCGCTGGCGGTTCGGCACCCAAGCACGTGCAACAACTGCTGGAAGAAAACTTCCTGCGTTGGGATTCGCTGGGCGAGTTCCTGGCCCTGGCCGCCTCCCTGGAACACCTGGGCGTGACCTACAACAACCCTAAAGCGTTGGTGTTGGCCAAGACCCTGGACCAGGCTACTGGCCAGTTCCTCGACAACAACAAGTCGCCATCGCGCAAAGTCGGCAACATCGACAACCGCGGCAGCCACTTCTACCTGGCGCTGTACTGGGCACAAGCCCTGGCCGCCCAGAGCGAAGACACTGCACTGCAGGCGCAGTTCAGCCAACTGGCCAGCACCCTGACCGAGAACGAGGCAACCATCGTTGCCGAGCTCAACGCCGTCCAGGGCAAGCCAGTGGACATCGGCGGTTACTACCACGCCAATGCCGAGCTGATCAGCCAGGCCATGCGCCCGAGCAACACCTTCAACGCGGCGATTGCTGCGCTGGTGTAAGGTTGTAAGGGAACACCACAAACCCCGGCCATGTGCCGGGGTTTGTGTTTATGACTTTTATTGATCGACACAGGCCCCTGTGGGAGCTGGCTTGCCAGCGATGGCGGCTTATCATTCAACATTGATGATGACTGCCCCGTTGCTATCGCTGGCAAGCCAGCTCCCACAGGGTTTCATTGCTCACGACCGAGGACACTTCATGGACTGGAAACCCCACATCACCGTTGCCACCATCGTCGAGGACAACGGCCGCTTTCTGATGGTTGAAGAGCACAAGGCTGGTCGCAACGTACTCAACCAGCCCGCCGGCCATCTGGATCCGGATGAGACCTTGACCGAAGCCGCCGTGCGCGAAACCCTCGAAGAGACCGGCTGGGACGTTGAACCGACCGGCGTGGTCGGCATTTACCTGTACACCGCCCCCAGCAACGGCGTGACTTACCAACGGGTCTGCTTCATCGCCAAAGCGATCAAACACCACCCCGATTACCCACTGGACGACGGTATCGTCGGCGCCAAGTGGCTGACCCGGGACGAGTTGCTGGCCCAGCGCGACAACTGGCGCAGCGAGCTGATCATCCGTTGCATCGACGATTATCTGCAGGGAAATTGCTTCAGTCTCGAACTGATCCGTCCTTCTCTTTAGCCTTGCGGGCGCCAGCCTGTTAGAATCGCGTCCTTTTTCAAGACACTCATTAAATTCCCATGCGTGATCCAGCCCCTTCTGACACCCAATCGAAGCGCGTCATTGTCGGCATGTCCGGCGGCGTGGACTCTTCCGTTTCCGCCCTACTGCTGATCGAGCAGGGTTACCAGGTGGAAGGCCTGTTCATGAAGAACTGGGAAGAGGACGACGGTACGGACTACTGCACCGCCATGGATGACCTGGCCGACGCCCAGGCCGTGTGCGACAAGATCGGCATCAAGCTGCACACCGCCAACTTCGCCGCCGAGTACTGGGACAACGTGTTCGAGCACTTCCTGGCCGAATACAAGGCCGGACGTACGCCAAACCCGGACATCCTGTGCAACCGTGAAATCAAGTTCAAGGCGTTCCTCGACTACGCCATGATGCTCGGCGCCGACCTGATCGCCACCGGTCACTACGTGCGCCGCCGCGACATTGATGGCCGCACCGAACTGCTCAAGGGCCTGGACCCGAACAAGGACCAGAGCTATTTCCTGCACGCAGTCGGCGGTGAACAGATCGCCAAGACCCTGTTTCCGGTCGGCGAACTGGAAAAGCCGGAAGTCCGCGCGATTGCCGAGAAACACGACCTGGCCACGGCCAAGAAGAAAGACTCGACCGGCATCTGCTTTATCGGTGAGCGTCGTTTCAGCGACTTCCTCAAGCAATACCTGCCGGCCCAGCCAGGCGAAATCAAGACCACTGAAGGTGAAGTGATCGGTCGCCACCATGGCCTGATGTACCACACCATCGGCCAACGCCAGGGCCTGGGCATCGGCGGCTTGAAAGACGCCGGCGACGAACCCTGGTACGTGCTGGTCAAGGACCTGGAGCACAACGAGCTGATCGTGGGCCAGGGCAACAACCACCCATGGCTGTTCTCCGGCGCCCTGCTCGCCTCCGAGATCTACTGGGTCAACCCGGTCGACCTGAGCCAGCCGCGCCGCCTGACCGCCAAGGTCCGCTATCGCCAGGGCGACCAGCTCTGCACCCTGGAACAAACGGCGACCGGCTATCGCGCCACCTTCGATGAACCGCAACGCGCGGTCACGCCCGGCCAGTCCGTGGTGTTCTACGACGGTGAGATCTGCCTCGGTGGCGGTGTCATCGAAGTCGCAGAGCCCTGGAGCAGCAAGGCATGAGCCCCACTCAGGAGCAATTGACCGCGCTGGGCGGTGTCTTCCTGGCCGCTGTGCTGGTGGACAAGATCGCCAAGACCGGCCAGGTCAGCGAAGCCGGCCTGACCTGCATGCTCGGCAGCCTGCTGATCCGCGACCCCAAGGACACCCTGGAAGTCTACGGCGGCGACGACCTCAACCTACGCGAAGGCTATCGCGCGTTGATTGGCGCCCTGGAGCGCGACCCCAGCACCCTGCAGCGCGAACCACTGCGCTACGCCCTGTCGATGCTCGGTCTTGAGCGGCAACTGGCCAAGCGCGAGGACATGCTCGCGGAAATCGGCAAGCGCCTGCCCCAGATCCAGTCCCAGGTTGAACACTTCGGCCCGGCGCACGAGAACGTGATTGCCGCCTGTGGCGCCCTGTACCAGGACACCCTGAGCACCTTGCGCCAGCGCATCCAGGTGCACGGCGACATGCGCAACCTGCAACAACCCAGCAATGCCTCGAAAATCCGCGCCCTGCTGCTGGCCGGCATCCGCTCGGCACGCCTGTGGCGGCAACTGGGTGGGCACCGCTGGCAGTTGGTGATCAGCCGTCGCAAATTGCTCAAAGAACTTTACCCATTGATGCGCAACGAATAAGTCGCATCAAGGGTCATGTACACCGTGTTAGGCGTAATACGCTGGTCAGTTGGCAACGGACCGGCGGATTTTTTCATGTATGATACGCGCCCCATTTCGTTGCCCGACTGTCCGAGAACACCCCATGCAGCTCTCTTCGCTCACTGCGGTTTCCCCTGTTGACGGCCGCTACGCCGGCAAAACCCAGGCCCTGCGGCCAATTTTCAGCGAATACGGCCTGATCCGTGCTCGCGTCCTGGTGGAAGTGCGCTGGCTTCAACGCCTGGCCGCCCACGCTGCCATCCCTGAAGTGCCAGCCTTCTCCGCGCAAGCCAACGCCGTTCTCAACGAACTGGCCGAGAACTTCTCGCTGGAGCACGCCGAGCGCGTCAAAGAGATCGAGCGCACCACCAACCACGACGTCAAGGCCATCGAATACTTGCTCAAAGAGCAAGCGGCCAAGCTGCCGGAACTGGCCAACGTCAGTGAGTTCATCCACTTTGCCTGCACCAGCGAGGACATCAACAACCTGTCCCACGCGCTGATGCTGCGCGAAGGCCGTGATGACGTAATGCTGCCGCTGATGCGTCAGACCGCCGAAGCCATCCGTGAACTGGCGATCCGCTTCGCCGACGTGCCAATGCTGTCGCGCACCCACGGGCAACCGGCTTCGCCGACCACCCTGGGCAAAGAGCTGGCGAACGTGGTGTACCGCCTGGAGCGCCAGATCGCCCAGGTCGCTGCCGTGCCACTGCTGGGCAAGATCAACGGCGCCGTAGGCAACTACAACGCCCACCTGTCGGCCTACCCGCAGATCGACTGGGAAGCCAACGCCCGCGCCTTCATCGAAGACGAACTGGGCCTGGGTTTCAACCCGTACACCACGCAGATCGAGCCGCACGACTACATCGCCGAGCTGTTCGACGCGATCGCGCGTTTCAACACCATCCTGATCGACTTCGACCGTGACATCTGGGGCTACATCTCCCTGGGTTATTTCAAGCAGCGCACCATCGCTGGCGAAATCGGTTCCTCGACCATGCCGCACAAGGTCAACCCGATCGACTTCGAAAACTCCGAAGGCAACCTGGGTATCGCCAACGCACTGTTCCAGCACCTGGCGAGCAAACTGCCGATTTCCCGCTGGCAGCGCGACCTGACCGACTCCACCGTACTGCGTAACCTCGGCGTGGGTTTTGCCCACAGCGTGATCGCGTACGAAGCCAGCCTCAAAGGCATTAGCAAGCTGGAGCTCAACGCGCAGAAAATCGCCGCTGACCTGGACGCCTGCTGGGAAGTGCTGGCCGAGCCGATCCAGACCGTGATGCGCCGCTACAACATCGAAAACCCGTACGAAAAGCTCAAAGAATTGACCCGCGGCAAGGGCATCAGCCCTGAAGCGCTGCAGACTTTCATCGATGCACTGGACATGCCTGCCGAGGCAAAGGCCGAGCTGAAACTGCTCACCCCGGCCAACTACATCGGTAACGCAGTCGAGCAAGCTCGACGCATCTGATCGACCGCTTGACCCGTTTGAGACGCCCGGCAGCGCCGGGCGTTTTTATTCCCGTCTGAAAAGTGCTTTTTTTCAATAGGTTACACATGAATCCTGATATTCCTCTGCAACTTCTGGGCGGCATCACTGCACGCGAGTTCCTGCGCGACTACTGGCAGAAAAAACCGCTGCTGATCCGCCAGGCAATCCCTGACTTCGAAAGCCCGATCGACGCCGACGAACTGGCCGGCCTGGCCCTGGAAGAAGAAGTCGAATCACGCCTGGTCATCGAGCACGGCGAGCGCCCTTGGGAATTGCGTCGCGGCCCGTTCGCCGAAGACGAATTCAGCAAGCTGCCGGAGCGTGACTGGACCCTGCTGGTGCAGGCTGTCGACCAGTTCGTGCCGGAAGTCAGCGAACTGCTGGAAAACTTCCGCTTCCTGCCGAGCTGGCGCATCGACGACGTGATGATCAGCTTCGCCGCCCCAGGTGGCAGTGTTGGCCCGCACTTCGACAATTACGATGTGTTCCTGCTGCAAGGCCATGGCCAGCGCAACTGGAAAATCGGCCAGATGTGCGACTCCGAGAGCCCGCTGCTGCAACACGCCGACCTGCGCATCCTGGCCGACTTCGAAGCCACCGACGAGTGGGTCCTGGAGCCGGGCGACATGCTCTACCTGCCGCCACGCCTGGCCCACTGCGGCGTCGCCGTGGATGACTGCCTGACCTACTCGGTAGGTTTCCGCGCACCGAGCGCCGCTGAAGTGCTGACCCACTTCACTGACTTCCTCAGCCAGTTCCTGCCAGACGAAGAACGCTACACCGACGCCGACGCACAACCGGCTGCCGACCCGCACCAGATCCAGCACGACGCACTCGACCGCCTGAAAGGCCTGCTGGCCGAGCACATGAGCGACGAGCGCCTGCTGCTGACCTGGTTCGGCCAGTTCATGACCGAGCCGCGCTACCCTGAGTTGGTTGCGGGACCGGAAGACGTGACCGAGGACGACTTCCTTGGCGCCCTGGAACAAGGCGCGGTGCTGATTCGCAACCCGAGCGCGCGCCTGGCCTGGTCCGAAGTCGACGACGACCTGCTGCTGTTTGCCAGCGGCCAAAGCCGTTACCTGCCGGGTAAACTACGCGAACTGCTGAAAATGATTTGCGCCGCCGACGCGCTGCATGTCGACAACCTCGGCCAATGGCTGAGCGACGAAGACGGCCGCGGCCTGCTGTGCGAACTGGTCAAGCAAGGTAGCCTGGGGTTTGCCGATGAATAAGATTCGCGTACGTGTCGCAGACTGGCAAAAGGATAACGCCGAGATCCGGCGCATTCGTGAAGCGGTATTCATCGCCGAGCAATCGGTTCCACCCGAGCTGGAATGGGATGCCGACGACGCAAGCGCCGTGCACTTCCTCGCATTTGAAGGCGACTTTCCAATTGGTACCGCTCGCCTGCTGTCCGACGGCCACATCGGCCGGGTCTCGGTACTCAAGGACTGGCGCGGCCTGAAAGTCGGCGACGCCTTGATGCAAGCGGTGATCGGCGAAGCCGAGGAGCGCGGGCTCAAGCAGCAGATGCTCAGCGCCCAGGTGCAGGCCACAGCGTTCTATGAGCGCCTGGGTTTCAAGATTGTCAGTGAAGAGTTCCTCGAAGCCGGGATTCCTCATGTCGACATGGTGCGTGACTCGGCCTGAAACCGGGTTGCGGCCATCGCGGGCAAGCGGAGCGCCGCCCGGCCCGCTCCCACAGGGCTTGCCCATGACCTTGTGGGAGCGGGCTTGCCCGCGATGAGGCCAGCACAGTCAACATCGATGCTGCCTGACACACCGCCATCGCGGGCAAGCCCGCTCCCACAGGTCTGGTGGGTGTGAGCAAAATTTTCGAACACCCAGAACCACTGTGGGAGCGAGCGCCCGCTTGCGGCTTGCTCGCGATGGTCTGGAGAGCGCCGCGGGCAAGCCTTGTAAACCGCTATCTCAGATGTACGGCTTTTCGTAGGCGTTGAGCTGTTCGATGAAGCGCCAGTGGCTGCGTTTGTCGAAGCCCATCAGGCGCTTGAGGCGGATGTCCCAGCGCATGTGGTGGTTGGCGATCCAGGGCAGGGCGAACAGGTGGGCGCCGCGCCAGGGGATGAATGGGTTGCGGCGCAGGCTGGCGTAGATTTCCACGCGATGGCTAGGGCGCAAGCTCGGGCAGCGGGCGTGGAAGCCCGAGGTGTCGGCCACCACCAGGGTGTTGGCCGGGACCGAGAAACGTCGAGGTGCCGGCAAACCCAGTTCGGCCAATTCGTGTTCATGAATGCGGAACGAGCCCTCGCGGTGCATCTGTTCGTGGGAGCGTGCCGCACCGAGGCTTTGGCGATACTCCCAGGCCAGGCGCTCCGGCGTCAGGCGATGGGAGCCAGGTACGTAACTGAACGGCCCTTGATCGTCGGCCACATCATCGAGAAACAGCCAGGCCTTGGCCGTTGGATGGAAGGTGTCGGCGTGCAGGCGGGTTTGCGGGTCCTGCTCGGCGTTCACGCCATCGATCACGATCGACTGCAATTGATAGGTGATCCCGCCGGTGTTCGACGAGGCATACGCAATCAGGTCGCGCACGCTACGGTCGGCGACAAAGGCGGCGCTGGCCGGGTTTTTCGCCAGCACGTCCTGGTCGAGGCTGACCCGCCGGGTCACCGCCTTGCCTTGGCGCATTTCCCAGCCAGTGCTGCGCAGGTCGCCCAGTTCTGCGCGCAAGGCCGCAAACTGCTCGGCGGGCAGGGCGTTCTCGCGCACGAAAAACCCTTGCTCCTCGAAACTCGCCAGTTCTGCGCTGTCCAGCCGTGGTGCCAGGGCCCGGCGACGCATCGCGGCCATGCCCATGGCTAACTGTCGGCGCTGTACGTGCAAGCCCAGGGCGTTGAGCCGGGCGCTGCCCAGTACCGGGTTGTTCTCGAACGATTTGGCGTGGGTCAGCAATTGCAGGCAATGCCAGGGGA
The DNA here is from genome assembly GCF_949767245.1 of Pseudomonas sp. IT-P176. NCBI lineage: Bacteria > Pseudomonadati > Pseudomonadota > Gammaproteobacteria > Pseudomonadales > Pseudomonadaceae > Pseudomonas > Pseudomonas sp. IT-P176. The sequence continues at coordinate 64,794 of NZ_CATKPN010000034.1, read as the reverse complement.
GTGCCGCATAGCGGCCGAGATCCTTGAGTGATGCAGGCATGGTCTAATCCTTGAGTGGGACCGCTGCACGGTCGCAGCCGAGCATGGTCCGGGTGTAGTTGCGCAGCGGCAGCAGACGCGCAGGGAGCGTCAGGCGCGGCGGCCTCGGGGTCGACAGGCATGTCAGGGCATGCCAGGCATCGCAGGGCAAAGCTTGCTGGAGGTCGGCATAGCGCGCATAGCGCAACAGGGCGCCGGCTACCAACTGGTCCAGGGTCAGGCGCCGGGTGCGGCGCGGCAAAGGTTGCTGGTCACGGGTCAGGCCCCAACCAGCATAAAACGGGGTGCCGTAGGTGACTACCGTGAGGCCACGCAGTAACGCTTCGAAACCGGCGGTGGAACTGAGGGTGTGCACTTCGTCGACCTGCCCATACAGACGGGCGATATCGATCCCCGGCAGCACCTGGTCTGCCAGGCCCAGCAGGTGGTCGGCCGACACCGCGCCATGGCGTTTGCCGGCTTCGACATCCGGGTGCGGTTTGTAGACGATCCAGGCATCGGGAGCGTTGCGGCGGACCTGTTTCAGTAGCTCGAAGTTGTCGTGCAAGGGGCCGCCACTGCAGCGCAGCGAGGCATCGTCCTCCACTTGGCCGGGCACCAGGATCCGACGCTGGCCGGGACGCGCGCCGACCTGAGCGGCCAGGTCACTCTTGAGGTTGAACTTGCTGGCCCCCAAGGTCACGATCCGCTCGCGCAGACGCGCCGCCTCGGCCAGCGTGGCCGCAGCGAACTCCCCGTGCTCGAGCAGCGACTCCAGGTCGCTGCTGGCGCTGGCATCGAAGTGCATGCCGCTGCGGTCGAGCACCAGTGACAGGGCAGGTGCATTCAGTGCGCCGAGCCCGTTGGAGCGCAGAAAACCGTCTTCAATTCGCCACAGAGCGACCCCATGGCTGTTGGCACGAGCCTTGAGATCGGCCGGCTCACGCGCCGCCCAAACCAGCAGCTTGCCGCCTTTGGCTGCGACTTCCGCGACCAGCGCCGGGCGGTCTTCGGTGAACTCCAGGCGGCCCCAGCGGCTGCTGAAAAAGCGTCGGACGTTGTGCTGTTTGTGACGCTTGACCCCCAATACCGTGAAGTCCCCGGCAAACTCGCTGTCCCGGGCCTTCTGGCGCGCCAGTTGATGGGCCACGGTCAGGGCGTCGGTGGGCTGGCTGGTCAACGGGTCGACGTAGCGGCAGTAGCGCACATAGGCCGCGGCCACCAGTTGCACCAAGTCCGGTTGCGCTTGACGCCGGGCAATCGGCATGCGGTCGTCGGTCAGGCCCCAGCCAGCATAGAACGGCAGGCCGAAGCAGGTCACCGGCACACCCTGGATCAAGGCTTCCAATCCTGCCTGGCTGGTACCGATGTAGACCCGCCGGGCGCGCCGGGCCAACGAGGCCCAGGACACCGGGCGCGCTTCCAGGGTGATGCCACGCTCGGTGGCGGCAGCCAACAGGCAGCTGGGTTTCTGGCCGCCGACGCAATCCGGATGAATGCGCACGCGCACCTCGGCGTCGGGGTTTTCCGCGATGGCTGCGTCGAGCATGCGCACATAGTCGGCCTCGCACAAACCGCCACCGGGGATCGAATAGTCGCCGGCAGTCTGGTCCACCACCAACACCAATGGACGCTCGCGGCCCAAGGGGTCATTGGGGTCGAGGTCCGGGGCATTGTTGTATTTGCCGATGCCGCTACTGCGCATCAGGGCGATCAACTGGCGCGCGCTGTCCAGTTCGCCCGCGGTCAGGCTGGCGGGGTCCTGGAGGATGTTTTCCAGCAGCGAAGGGCGGTCGGCCAGGTAGTGGATGCCCACCGGGTCGACCACCAGCGACATCGGCGTGTCGCCCTCGATGCCTAGCGATGAGGAGCGCAGGAAGCCGTCCTCGATGGCGATGTAGGGCAGTCCCCAGCGCTTGCACAGCACTCGCGCCTGGGCCGAGGAGTCCTTGTAGCCGATCCCGGCAATCGCCTTCAGGCCTTTGGGCGCGTGCCGCCCACGGCGCCACAACCAGAAGGGCGAGCCCTCTGGCCCAAGAAACTGCGGCAGGTGCAGGACGTTCCAGGCCACCCACTGCTGCATGATGCCGACCCAGCCCGGGCCTTCCACTAGCGGCGTGAGATTGATCGGTGGCGATTCGAGGCCGTTCAATGGATTGCCTCCAGGCGCCGCTGCATGCTGCGCACCGGCGGCCAGGGCACCCAGCGCTTGCGCAGCAGGCGGAAACCGTTATGCAGGTAGAGCGCGCGGGCCCGATCGTTGTCCAGCGGCACTTCCAGGAACACCTCCTGAAAACCACTGGCCGCCGCCTGTTGGCAGCAGGCCTGGACCAGCGCCGAGCCGACGCCGTGGTTACGTGCCGTCTTGCTCACGCGCAGGCCGTACAACAGGAATGGATAGCGCCACTCGCGCAGTTCGCTCAAGCAGAATCCGCCAAACCGCAGCCAGCCCATCAGCCAGCCGAACTCACGGACAAAGGGTTGCGGGCGCAGTGCGAAGGGGCCGCGCTGGTGATGCTTGAACGCGACATAGCCGACGGCGATACCGTCTTCAAAGGCCAGCAGCACGCGGTCCCAGTGAATGCTGGGGCCGAGCAACCGCTCGCGGCAGGCGTTGTCACCGATCAGGAATGCCAGGGAGCCGCGCCCGCCCGTGACCAGGCGCGCCAGTTGCGGATCCGCCAGCGCCTCAGGTGTCAGGTCGCTGCCCAGAACGATCTTGGCCACGACCTCAGAGTACCTGCGCTGCAGCTGTCGGCGTGCGCGCTGGATGGGCGCAGGCGAGCAGTTGGCTGGACAGCGCCTCGACGCGGATCGGACAGGGGCTGGCACCGGGCTGGTGACGGTTGGACCAGATCAGGTAGTCGGTGTCGCCCACCGGCGCGCCTACTGCCTGGTAGACGTTGGGCAGGATCGGCACGTGGTCGCCGAAGAAACACAGCAACGCCTCGCGCGGCTGTTCGAGCAAGGTGGTGCGCAGTTGCCCGAGCATACGGTCGGCGTTGCTGATGTGCCGCAGGTAGGGCGCGAGGTCGTCCATGCCAGTCAGCAGCGGACGGTCGAACCAGTTCGGCAGTTCGCTGGCGTCGACGGTTTCCAGGTGCAGAGGTCCGTGGTTTTCCATGGTCACTGCGTGGATGAACAAGGGCTGGGTACGAGTCGGGTCATCGAGTAGTTCGCGGATCTTTTCGGCCACCGCGCAATCGCCAATGAACGGCCCGGCCTTTTGCGAATCGTTGAAGGCGCGCACATCGATGAATTCGTCGAAACCCAGGGCGGGCAGCACTTGGTTGCGGCCATAGAAGCTGCCGTCGTAGGGGTGCACGCAGATGGTGCGATAGCCCTGCGCCTTGAGGTGCGCGGCAATACTCGGCAGGCCTTGGCGGGCCAGCACCCGATAGGGGTTGAAGCGGTGTACGCCGAGGCGGTCGCCGGGAATGCCGGTCAGGTAGGCAAATTCGGTGCGCACGGTATTGGCGCCCCAGGCGGCCACTTGCAGCTTGCCCCGCGCCAGTGCTTGCGCGGCAAGGCGGTCGTATTCGCTGAGCACCTGGGTTTTCACTCCGGGCCACAGGTCGCGTACGTCAAAAAAAGATTCACTCTGCACCGACACCAGGTCGGGTAGGCCGGCCGCAGGTGTGTGCGAGGGGGCTTTGCTGAATGGCGAGCCCAGGGTGGTTGGATCGACTGTGGCACGGGCGGCCCAGAAGTAACCCCATAGGCTGCCTGCCAGGCCCCAGCGCAGCACATCGGCTTCGGCGTCGAAGGTCGGTGTAGTGCGGCGGCGGTGGCCGAGACGCAACAGGAGCAACCCGGCCAGGCCAAGCCACAGTGCGCTGTTGCGGCCACCCGCAACTTCGGGCTCGAAGGTCAATCCGGCCCACAGGTACACCAGGAAACCGACCGCCAGCAGCGCCGCCTTGCCGAAACCGAAGAACGGCAGGTACAGCCGCGGGAAGCGCACGGCATCGCTGAAATACTCGAAGTCGGCGCACACGAACGGCTCGCGCAGGGAGTGGTATTTGGCGTTGCTGACCATCACGATCAACAGCCACAACAGCAGTACGTTGATCGCACTGAACAGCGGGCGAGCGGTCAGTGCGTAGAGCACGGCCAGGCACACGCACCACAAGCCGGCGTGCAACCACCAGTTGTTCAGCGGGCGGCGCAGGTTCGGGCGCGGGACCAGCAAGCGTTCGATGAGCACGGTGAGGAGCAGGCCGATAACCGCAGCCTGGAGGATGGACAATTCACTCACTGTAATTCAGACCACGCAGGATGAACGAAGAAAGGCGCTGGGGAATCACCCCCAGCAACCAGGTGCCGAGGTTCAGCGGAAACGGGAAGCTGATGCGCCCCTGGTTGGCGGCCAGGCCGCGCTTGATGCGTCGCGCGGCTTTTTCGGCGGTCCACAGGAACGGCTTGGGGCCGGGCATCTCGAAGCACATTTTCGATTCGACATAACCCGGCAGGATCACGTTGATCTTCACCCCTTCCGGTGCCAGCCAATCGCGGATCGCCTCGCCGTAGACCCGAATCGCCGCCTTGCTGGCGCTGTAGGTCGGGGTGACCGGCAAGCCGCGCCAGCCTGCCAGTGAGCTGAACAGGGCGATTTGCCCATTGCCGCGCGCACGCATGGCCGGCAACGCCGCTTCCACGGTGGCCAGGGCGGCCATTACGTTGACTTCCAACAGGGCGCGGCTGTCGTCCCAGCACTCGGCCTCGCCGTTGCTGCCTACGGCGGTGTTGAGGCCGGCACCGACCAGCACCAGGTCTGGCTGCTCGGCCTCGCTGACCCGCCGGACCATGGCACGCAAGGCGTCCAGATCCCGTACGTCGAGGGCTTCGAGCAACACTCGGGCACCGAGGGCGCGGCATTCGCTGGCCATCTCCTCAAGGCGGTCCATGCGCCGGCCTTGCAGGATCAAAGTCACGCCCGGCGCGGCGTAGGCAGGCGCCAGGGCGCCGCCGATGCCGCCCGTGGCGCCGGTGATGAGGATGCAGCGGGGTGCAGACGGGTGCGTCATAGGAAGTTTTCGATTCTCGAAGTTTTAGCCAGCAACACGTCCAGGCAGTTGTTCACCGCCATGTCGATCCCGCAGCCGGTGTAGAAGCCGCCATTGATCTGGGTGGTGTGGATCACGCTATTGCGAAAATCCCGGAACAGCGCCATGTCCGGCGCTTCGCGATGGCGCCAGAAGTCGTCGAGGCTGCCCTGTTGGGTCAGCCCCGGCATGGCGTAGATCGGGTTGGCGAGGGTGTAGGTCGGGCGTTTGTGCAGCAGTGCCGAGGCACCTGCGGTGCTGTTGACCGTGATCATCCCGGCGATGTGCGACAGCAGCGTCGGCATGTGCCCGCTCTGCAGGAAGTCGACCCGGTCGGCCACGCCATACTGCTTGGCCAGCGCCTGGGTAATGCGGTGATAGTTCACCAGGCCCGGGGTCAGCGGATGGTTTTTCACCAGCAAGCGGGCCTCGCCTGGGGCAAAGGCGGCGAACGAAGCAATGACATGGTCGATGACTTCGAACATGTTGGCGAACGCCGAGTGATCCTTGATTTGCGCATCACTGTCCAGTTGCAGCGGCAGCAAAAAGGTCGGGTGGCGTTCACGCGCCACTTCGGTCACCAGCGCGTCGTCACGTCGGCCGGCGAGCAGCAGGCGCACGCCCTGGCGAATGAAACCGGCGTACTCCCTGGCGGCATTGAAGGGCGCGTGGGTGCGGTAATGCGGGAAGCACAGTTTGTTCAGTGCGCCGCCGCAGTGGTAGGCCACATCGTGTGCGGCGCGGGAGACGAACGACAATTTGAACGGGCTGCCATTGTCATAGCGCGGTACGTGCTTGCCGACTTCACGGTACCAGTCCGGGTCACGGGGCAGCAGGGAGTTGTTGTTGACTCCATCGCGCTCAAGGGTGATCCAGTAGGGCCGGAAGTAGCCTTCTTCGAACACGTGCACACGAATGCCCAGGCGCCGGGCCAGGGCAATGGCCGGGCGATGCACCGGGCGGCAGTCGCCAAACAGCACCAGGTCGGTGATGTCCAGATCGCGAAACCGTTGGCTATAGAACGCCTCGAGCTCTTCTGGGCGCGCCGAAAACCCATGGCGCGAGCCGGCGCTATACAGCACATCACCGACGTTGAAATTGATGCTGTGCACCCGCTGGTCGATCGCCCGCAAGGCCTTCGCCAGTCGCGCGAAGAACGGCGAGCTGACGCCCTGCAGGAACAAGAAGCTGTTGTGTGGCTGAGGCGGAAGAGGGCGATCGGGCGCCCGCGCCTTCAGCTTCTCAGGCGACTGATGCCCAATAAACTGCTCAAGCGCTGTTTCAATTCCTGCCATCTGGATGGTGCTCCTGGCTGCGGTAAAGCATGCCAATTCTGTAATTCGTAAAGAGTCTGTTCTGCAGTGGTAAAGCGGTTGGTGATGCGGCTTACATAGGTGGGGTAGAGCAGCAAGGTGCCGGCCACCAGTTCGTCGAGGTCCAGCCGGCGCATGCGCCTGGCCTGTACTTCGGGTTGCAGGTCTTGATCTTGGGTCAGCCCCCAGCCGGCATAGAACGGCTGGCCGTAGGTGGTTACCGGTACGCCGCGCAGCAGGGCTTCGAAGCCCGATTGCGAGGTCAGGACGTGAACTTCGTCGACCAACTCCAGCAATTGTTGCAACGGTGTATCGCCGATCACTTCGTCGCACCAGTTGACGGTCTGCGCCTCATCGTCGCCTCGGGCGCGGGTGCCAGCCAGTACTTCGGGGTGCGGCTTGTAGAGCACCCAGGCACCGGGGTTCTGCTCGCGTACTGCCTGCAATAATTGTAGGTTGCTGCGGATGCGGTTTGCTCCAAAACGAATAGACGCATCGCCTTCCACCTGGCCGGTTACCAGGATCACTCGTTGTGCCGCGGTGGGGCGTTGCCAGGCATTGCCGGGCAAGTTGTATTTGGTCAGCCCGGCGTGGCAGATGGCTTCGCGCAGAATCCGCGCCCGAGTCATCAGGGTTCTATCAAAGCTTTCATCGAGCAAGATACGTTCCAGGCGCGAGGTGCGCGTGGCGTCGTAATAGATGCCCAAGTCATCGACGACCCAGGAAAGCGGTCGGGCCTTGCCGGCGCCGAGGCCCACGGAGCGCAAGAATCCATCCTCGACCCGAATCACCGGCCGGGGGTGTGTGGTGAGGTCGGTGTCATGCTTGCAACCCCAGGAAACCACAACCAAATGCGGGGTCGGGATCCTCTTGGGCTTTACGAAACGGATGGCCGAGCCGTTAAAAAACAACTTCACCAGCGGTTCCTTCCAGCGACTGAACCCGAGCATCTGAATGGACTCCGGCAGCGCACTGCGATGGCGACGTTGCAGCCCGAGCCAATTCATCAGCACTTCTGGTGTACACGGCTGACCGGTTTCGGGGCTGACATAGCGCGGATAACGCACCAGGCTGGCGTGTATCAACTGCGCAAGGCTGGCGGGTTGGCGCCGTGACGGTGCAGGCAGACGATCCTCGGTCAGCCCCCAGCCGGCGTAGAACGGCATGCCCCAGGTGTGCACAGGGATATTCCACAGCAGGGCATCGAAGCCCAGCTGCGAAGTCATCACATACACCGCGCGCATGCGTGGCAGCAGTTCGGCGGGGTGGACATTCTGTGCCAACACCTGCACTCGCGGGTGGTTGGCCAGGGCTGCGAGGTCGAAATGCCCGCGCTTGCGCCCGGCGATCACATCCGGGTGGACCTTGAGCACAATGGTGCTGGCGGGGTAGCGCGCCAGGGCGGCTTCGAGCATGGCGCTGAAATCGGCCGCAGTGGCCCCTTGCAGGGACGCATCGGCGAAAGTCTGGTCGGCCACCAGTACGCAGTCCGCGGGCAGTTCGGGGTTGGTGATACGCGCGTCGTTGTATTTTGACACTCGCTGCTGCTGCCACAGTTGTTGCAGCGCGAGGGCTCGCTCGGCCTGGGCGCCACTCAGTGGTTCGGCGATAAGCTCCTCGAGTCGTGAAGGGGCGCTGGCATCGTAGTAGACGCCCATGTCGTCGACAACCAGGGAGAGTGGTGGCTCATCGGCACCCAGGCCCACCGAACGAATGAAGCCATCTTCCAACGTCAGGATCGGCAAGTTCGCTTGTGCGGCGTGGGAAATAGCCTTCAACGCACTGGGTTTACGGCCCCAGGCCATGACACAGTCGACCTGGTTAATGTCGCCCACGCTCCCGTTATGCAGCGCGTAATCGGGCAGCAACGAGGGCAGCGTGACGATGCGTTGGGCACCCTTGGAGAGGACCAACAAACGCGGGCGAGGAGAAACGTCATCCATAAACGTGAAGCGCAGATCCATTCGAGTGTGTGCTGTGGAGGTGTTAACGCTGGAGGTTTCCACCGTTAACAAATATCGCGAGGATGTTAATACAATTTAATAATTGGAGAACGGTCTTTCGGACGAATACGTAGTAAAGATCAACAAAATCCTTGATGACAGTGTGCCATCATTTTCGCCGAGGCGTTAGAGCAAGCTCAGCAAGTAATCATATTTTTGGCGTAGCAATGGCATGCGCTCCTTTTCCTGGTATTCGGCGATAGTCTCCGGGCGCAGGCAATGGAAGAGCGCATTAAGCAGGAACATGTAGTGCAGATTACGCAGCGCATCGTCGGCATCGAACTCTGCCGGTAATGCTTTGCGATAAGTCTCGATGAACTGCTTTTGTGCGGTAAGAAACAATGTCATGTCCTTACGCCGGAACAAGCTCCCCAGGTAGGCTCCGCCATCGAAGCCCACGCGCCCGACCTTGACCTCGCTCCAGTCGATCAATTGCAGTTTTGCGCCATCGACGAACAGGTTTTTGCGCAGATAGTCCATGTGGCTGATGCAGCGTGGGCTACGACGTGCGGCTCGGCCAAGGCGGGCCAGCACGGGCTCGAAAGCCTTGAATGAATCGGCCAGGCCGGCGAAGCGCTCATCGCTCTGGGCCAGGCGTTCGAGCTCGGGCAGGCAGCGGGCGAAGTTGAAGCGCGGGCGCAGCAGGAACCACGGGCGGTAAAAGTCCATGCTCCAGTACAGGGGCGCCTGGTGCACTGGACGAGAATCGAGAAAGCGGTGACTGAGGCTTTCCAGCTCAGCGATGCCCAGCGCCAGTTGGGGGGCGATCGCGTGCATGCGTGGCGGTTTACCAATGACGAAGTCGGTGAAGATCAAGCTTTCCCAGGGGGTTTCGATTACCCCCAGGCAGGCCGGGTACTGAAAATGCTCGCTGCCCTCGAGCATTTCCCCGGTGCGATAGAAGCGCGCTTCCTGACTGCCAATAAAAGCCACTTTGCGAATGGACTTTTCCACCAGGTCCAAGGTCTGACCATTGCTTGGATCCACCAGACGATGATGACGCACGTAATTGACGAACGAGGCGTTGGAGTCCAGGTCCTGACTGCTGATGGAAAGTGGCTCATTGCCCCAATGGGGCAGCAAGGCGCGTAAGTGTTGTTCCAGGGTGCCTTGTTGCCAGCGGTAGAGGGTTCTGCGGCCTTGCAGGGGGTGTAGATCCAGATTCATGACTTCAACTTAGGCAAGTGCCGTATGTCCGATTTGTAGCGGTTTTGGTAACAATATGCTGCGTGATACAGATCACTGATTCAACGAAAAGTTTACTAAAAGCGCCGCCACCGTGGCTCGACACGGCATTAAACCGGTTAAACTCCACTGCGTGCAGGATTGGGACTTTGCTAAATGTTGCAAAGACCTTAAAATTCGCCGCTTAACACTACGTTGTTTTCAGGGACGAAAGTCAAACATGAATCACCTCGCTATCGCTAAAGAAGCCCTTATCGCCCAGGCGCAGGCCGTCACTCAGATGGCCGCTCGCCTGGATGGTGAGTTCCAGAATGCCGTCGAGCTGATCTTCGGTTGCAAAGGTCGTGCTGTGGTCTGTGGCATGGGCAAGTCCGGCCTGATCGGGCAAAAAATGGTTGCCACCTTTGCTTCCACCGGCACCCCGAGCTTCTTCCTGCATCCAGCCGAAGCCTTCCACGGCGACCTGGGCATGCTCAAGCCGATCGACGTGCTGATCCTGATCAGCTACAGCGGCGAAACCGAAGAAGTGATCAAGCTGATCCCTAGCCTGAAATCCTTCGGCAATAAAATCATCGCGATGACCGGCAACGGTAAATCGACCCTCGCCAAGCACGCCGATATCTGGCTGGATATCTCCGTCGAGCGCGAAGTGTGCCCGAACAACCTGGCGCCGACCACTTCGACCCTGGCAACCATGGCCATGGGCGATGCCCTGGCAGTGGCCTTGATCGAGGCCCTGCAATTCAAGCCAATGGACTTCGCACGCTACCACCCGGGCGGCAGCCTGGGCCGTAAACTGCTGACCCGCGTCAGCGACGTGATGCACACACCGGCACCGATCGTGACGCCGGCCACCAGTTTCCACGACTGCCTGATGGTCATGACCCAGAGCCGCATGGGCCTGACGGTAGTGATGGAAGACGGTGTCCTGGTCGGCATCGTTACCGACGGTGACTTGCGTCGTGCGCTGCTGGAAGACGAAGGGGTAATCCACACCACCGTCGCTCACTTCATGACCCCCAAACCGCACACCATCAAGGATGATTCGCAGTTGGCCGAGGCCGAAGCCTACATGCTTGATAACAAGATCCGTGCCCTGGCTGTGACCAACCACGAAAACGCGGTGGTTGGCGTGGTCGAAATCTTCGACTGATCGTATTGCAGGTGCAAAGTTCGGGGTCGAGACGACCCTGAGCTGCCTTGTTCGATAGCAAAAAAACGGTAGGAGCTAGTGGCTCCTACCGTTTTTTCGTTACAGTCAGCGAAGGCGACAAACAGATCGCCCCCGCCAGCTAGTCCATCCACTATTGCGCCATCTTTGCCATCACCTGCGCATAACCCGCCGCAGTGCCGAGCACGGCCTCCTTGCCCTGGGCAAACAGAATGGCGTCCGCCACTTCACGGAACGCGCCAGTACCGCCTGCTGCGTTCAGGGTGTGGGTGGCTGCGGCTTTCACGTACACCGGCGCATCCGCCACCGCAAAGGACAGGGCGCAGGCCGCAAAGGCCGGCAGGTCGATGCAGTCGTCGCCGATGCACGCGGTGTGCGCGGCGCTGACGCCAGCTTCGGCCATCAGTTGATTGCAGGCGGCCTGCTTGTCCTTGACGCCGAACTGGCAGAGGGTGATGCCCAGGTCAGCCACGCGCTTGCGCAGCGTCGCCGAGTCGCGGCCGGAGAGCACCGCCACACGCACACCGTTCTCTTCCAGCAGGCGCATGCCCATGCCATCACGCACATGGAAGCGCTTCAGGCATTCGCCGGTGGCGTCGTAGTAGATGCCGCCATCGGTCAGCACGCCATCGACATCGGTGATCACCAGGCGCACGTCGTTCAGGGTCGGCTGTGGCGCAGGCGCCTGGCCGCTCATGATTGCCCGCACTTGCTCCAGGCACTCCGGTGTATCGACCCCCGGACCGGTCGGTTCAACCAGATACGCACGAATGCAATAACCAGCCGCCATCAGTCGCAGTTGTTCGAGTTTCTCGGCGTGCTCGAGCATCGGTTGTGGCAAGCCGCTGTAGTCGGCCAGCACTTCGCGACGATAGCCATACACACCTACGTGCTTGAGGTAGTGCGCAACTTCGCCATCCCGTGGGTAGGGGATCGGTGAGCGGCTGAAATACAGGGCGTTGCCGTTGTTGGCCAACACCACTTTCACGGTGTTGGGGTTGCCGGCTTCGTGCGCATCGATCGGGTGGCACAGGGTGCCGACCTTCACCTGCGCATCGGCAAGCATGCCGGCTGCGAGGGCTTCGATGTCGGCCGGACGCACCAGCGGTTCATCACCCTGCAGGTTGATGTAGATGTCCGCCTCGACCTGGGCCATGACTTCTGCCAGGCGGTCGGTGCCGGACGGATGGTCCGGCGAGGTCATTACACATACACCGCCGAAAGCCCGCACCGCTTGCGCGACGCGCTCATCGTCAGTGGCTACTACCACTACCTGGGCATTGCCCACTTGCAGGGCGCGTTCGTAAACGTGCTGCACCATCGGCTTGCCGGCAATGTCGGCCAGCGGTTTGCCCGGCAGACGTGTCGAGCCATAGCGGGCCGGAATGACGATCGCGACCCGTTGTTCTGTACTTGCCATGTTCACAATCCTTGCGTCAAGAACCGCTGTTTCAGGCAATGTTCAGCGGGGCGAACGATTTGATCAGGTCATCCAGAGCCTTGATCTGTGCCAGGAACGGCTCAAGTTGGTCCAGCGGCAGGGCGCTAGGGCCGTCGCACTTGGCCTGGTCAGGATTTGGGTGAGCTTCCAGGAACAGACCGGCCAGGCCAACGCCCATGCCAGCACGAGCCAGTTCGACGACCTGTTCGCGACGACCGCCGGACGCAGCGCCCGATGGATCGCGTTGCTGCAGTGCGTGGGTCACGTCGAAAATGATCGGCAGGTTTTCGCAGGTGCGCTTCATCACGCCAAAACCGAGCATGTCCACCACCAGGTTGTCATAACCCAGGCAGGTGCCGCGGTCGCACAGGATCAACTGGTCGTTACCGGCTTCCTTGAACTTGTGAACGATGTTCTGCATCTGCGAAGGGCTCAGGAACTGCGGCTTCTTGATATTCACCGGCTTGCCGGTCTTGGCCAGGGCCACTACCAGGTCAGTCTGGCGCGCCAGGAATGCAGGCAGTTGCAGCACGTCGGCGACTTCGGCAACCGGAGCGCACTGATAGATCTCGTGGACGTCGGTGATCACCGGTACGCCGAATTCAGCCTTGACCTTTTCGAAAATGCGCAGGCCTTCTTCCATGCCTGGGCCACGATAGGAGTGGATCGAAGAGCGGTTGGCCTTGTCGAAGCTGGCCTTGAATACGTAAGGGATGCCCAGCTTCTCGGTGACGCGCACGTATTCGGCGCAAGCGGTCAGGGCCAGGTCCAGGGATTCAAGGACGTTGATGCCGCCGAACAGGACGAAGGGGGCGTTGTTGGAGCATTCGATGGTTGGGGTGATTTTCAAGATAGCTTGTCCTTTGGAAATTACGTGGGGAGTTACATTGCTCGACGGGCAACGATACATATTTTTACTGAGGCGTGTATTGACAAAGGTGCTAGCGTCAATGGTCGATCTCGATAGGTATGCTTGAGAGGCGCCTTCACATGGGGCGCCAACGCCAATCGAGGTGAAGGGGGGCGGGCTGTCAGCTGGTCTGGCAGCCCGTACTCTTAGCTATTCACAGGGTAGAAGTACTCATCCACGTAGTATTCATTTGCTGCGATATTCTTTGGCTTCTTGGCAGTTTTAGAAGAAACGATTGTTATCGAGAGATCGTCAGCATCACTGGCGAGATGTTGATTGGCCTCATTGGTGAATTCGATTTCCGCAGTGGTCGATTTTTTGAAGTATGCAGAAATTGTTTCTTCGGTAACCATTGGTTTGGTATTGCCGTTGAGCCAGAGATAAGTTTCGGGCTCAAGCATGTTGCGTACTACTATTTTCTTGGCTTTTCCGAGTGCGGTAATATAGTTTTTGTAGTGCTGCATGTAGCGCGAAGCGAGTTGGGCCGGCTTGGGCTCTGCCATATTATTATTTACGATAACTCCATTTTTTAACAGTGCGGACTCGATGACGCCCTTGTTGGCTTCGATGTTGTCTAGACGAATCAGACTGGCGCTGAATAACTGGTGAACCAATGCATCGGTGCGAAGTGAAATGGTATCATTATCGATTTGACCGCTAACAATTTTCTTTACGGCTTTTTCGATGTGCTCTTTATGGAAAGCATCTAGTGTGATGCCTTTCCCTGAGTAAACGCTGTGGCCAAGGGCGATAGTCGGTCGTTGTAGTAGTATCGATTCGAGTCCCACGGTTGAGTTGATAATGATGTTCGCAACTGAGTGTTTGAGCATCGTGTGTAGGTGCAGCGAGTTGTCGAATGTGATGCTTGGGAAGCGTGCTTTCAGTTCCGAGAGAGTGATTTTGTTCTCTGGGTGAGGGCGGCAAACTACCTTTATGCCGGTGCGGCGAGAAGTATGCTTAAGATCCTCTATTACTTCGACCATCTTTTTATAGATGGGGGAGTTAAGGATGATGTTTGAGTCACCTTCAATTTGCATCGGGAAGAAAATATAGCGGCTTGTGGGCGCTAGGCCGATATGCTTAAGAACATCTTCTCGCGATAATGAATTGTCAGCGTCTGCGCCAACAATGGTCTTGCCTTGGGTTGAAAATTGCTCAATATACTTTCTTGCGATAGCGCGCTCATCGTTTGTGATTAGCGGTAAGAAACTCCCGGAAATGTAACTCTTGAAGTTTACCCCTTGCGGGTCAAAAACAAGCGTATCCGGTAGCAGGCCTCGTTCGACATGAAATATTGGCAGGTTAGAGATCTTGGCTGCCACCTTCATTAAAAAGATAAAGTGTGGCCCATTGCCATTCCAGCCCACCATGAAGTCGGGAGCGGTTTTCGCTATTCTGCGCAGAATAGAATCAAGAATTAGAATTGCGTGAGCTGCCACGTCAATCAGCTTCTTACCTTCAAAGTGCTCAGGAAACATTTCTTTGTAAGTGTTAATGTCGTCAGTGATGTTTACACCTTTGAGGGTGATATTGATTTTGCCCTCTGACTGCAGCTGAGCTTCCAGTTCTGCTTTTACGCTTGCTCGTTTTTTCTTATCAAGATCAGGTCTGGTCGCATGAGCCAAGTAGCCTTCGGAGAGAAAGCGATTGGTGCGGGCAGAGTCCATCGTTACGAATTCGGAGTAGATGCCGAGTCTCTTGAAGTTTTCCGCAAGGATCAGCTTGTAAGAAATAAGATAGTCAGCATCCGAGCTATAAATAAGTGCCTTGGTGCGTCGCTGAACCACGGCAGTTGGGGGTAGCATCGTGACCGTGCTTTCGCTCGATACTAGTTCGGGGCGATAAGTAAAGTCATTGTTGATGATGGTGTTGTAACTTTTGGCGGCTGTACTTTTGCTGTACATGCTTCGGGCAAGTAAAAAGGCATTCTTAGATATTTTTGCCCGCAAAGAGTTGTCTTTCAGAAGTTTGAGTACGGCTGCCGCGAATTCGGCGTTGTCGTCTATAATGAGACAATTCAGCCCGTCTGTGCCTTCGATGCCGTCCATCGAGAAGTTGGTGGCAACAAGGGGCATGCCGTGCGAGAAGGCTTCTATGTTTTTGACCTTCATTCCGGCGCCGCTCACGATCGGCGAAATGACGACTTTAGAGGTGGCGTAAGTTTGAGTCAGATTTTCTACACGCCCAAGGTACAGTATGTTGTCATTTTTTAATGCTTTTACAGATGCGATATTGCTCACTTCGCCAGCAATGGCGAGGCGTACATTTGGTAATGCTTTTCTAATCGCCGGAAAGCTATGGCGAATAAAATTTTTGATGCCTTCAGCATTAAATGGCGACGCAGATCCCACAAAGAGAATATCATAAGTCTCTTTGCCGGAAATGTGTTCGTGCTGAAAATCATTAAATGCCGGAAGTGTCAGTATTTTCTGTTGTGGAAGTCTGTCCTTTATTTCCTTTGTTTCATTTGGGTTGATCGAAATGACGTAGTCGTACTTCGATAGGAGGCCGAATTCCTCCGCCTCGAACTTTTTCATGTCGATTTGTTTTTTAAAAGTCCCGCTTTTTATCGCTGCGCTGATGATGTTGGTTTGGATGTCGTGAGTGTCTACAATTTTTGTGCCGCGAAAGCTGCTCGGGATGGCGCGATCTAGCTTGACGTAGTTCACCAGGATATGTGTAGGCTTAATGGTTTTCACCATCTGGTGTACAAGCTTTTTGTAACTGTCCGGGCAGGAGTCTATATTTGAAACTTGCCCGGTGTCGGTAAGTTTTTTGAGCTTTGCGAGAACAGGGTTTGCCGCTTGCTTGTTGAAGCGTGGGTGCCGCCTTACTTCCACTTCCTCAATCGTTGGGTAGTGGTTCTTTATTTCTGTTTGTACAGTGATTGAACTTCTGTCTTCTTGATTGAAATTCAAGATAGCTAATGAGACTTTGTGACCAGCCTCCAGTAGAACTTTTAGAGTTTGATCAATGCGGCTCTGATTACCCTTGAAAACTGGGTAAGGAATCTCGGGAGTGAGGACGAGTATGTGCTTTTCTTGTTTCATGAGAATAAGGTTGCCGATGAGAAAATGGATGTTGGCATTCAGGCGGGTTCGATAGCTGCATCTACACGACCATAGCGG
Source organism: Pseudomonas sp. IT-P176 (assembly GCF_949767245.1). Classification (NCBI taxonomy): domain Bacteria; kingdom Pseudomonadati; phylum Pseudomonadota; class Gammaproteobacteria; order Pseudomonadales; family Pseudomonadaceae; genus Pseudomonas; species Pseudomonas sp. IT-P176. Next base: position 48,580 of record NZ_CATKPN010000034.1, on the reverse strand, counting down.
TCTTCAAACCGAACGATGTCGTCTTCGCCCAAGTAACCGCCAGACTGCACTTCAATCATTTCCAGAGGGATTTTCCCTGGGTTCTCAAGTGCGTGTACTACTCCAACTGGAATGTAGGTCGACTGGTTTTCAGTGAGCAGTATCTGCTTATCGCCAATCGACACTTTTGCTGTGCCAGTCACAACAATCCAGTGTTCTGCACGGTGATGGTGCATCTGTACCGAGAGTTTCTGTCCTGGGGAAACAGTGATGCGCTTGACCTGGTAACGAGGTCCATTATCAATGGAATCATAGGCGCCCCATGGACGATATACCTTGCGATGGTTGGTCGCTTCCGTGCGGGCGCTCTGTTTGATGCGATCAACCAGGAGCTTGACGTCTTGTGACTTGTCTTTGGCGGCGACCATCACGGCGTCTGCGGTTTCAACCACGATTACGTCATCCAGGCCCAGTACCGCTACCATACGATGTTCAGCGTGAACATAGGCATTGCTTGTAGCCTCAAGCATAACGTCGCCACGAGAGGCATTGCCTTGCACGTCTTTGTCTGCGATTTCCCAGACTGCCGACCACGAGCCCACGTCGTTCCAACCTGCATCCAGAGGCACCACCGATACCTGATCGGAGCGCTCCATCACGGCATAGTCGATCGAGATGTTTTCAGCAGCCGCGAAACTCAGCATGTCGAGGCGGGTGAAATCCATGTCTTCTTTGGCGTTGCTCAGTGCAGCTTCTACCGCTGCCAGCACTTGAGGGGCGTGTTCGCGCAATTGAGCGAGCATGCTTGACGCCTGGAACAGGAACATGCCGCTGTTCCAGTAGTAGCGACCATCCGCCACGTACTGCTCAGCGGTGGCTAGGTCGGGCTTTTCGACAAACGCTTGAACAGCCTGAATCTGGTTGGACTTATCTGCCACGCGGATGTAGCCGTAGCCCGTTTCTGCTTTGTTTGGCACGATCCCGAAGGTCACGATTCGGCCATCACGGGCTGCCGGAGCACCTTTTTCAAAGGCTTCGCGCAGCGCGTCCAGGTCATCGAAGACGTGGTCGGCAGGCAGTACCAGCAGTAATTCATCCTTGCCGGTTGCCAGGGCTTTTACAACCGCGGCGGCGATTGCAGGGGCAGTATTGCGGCCAACGGGCTCAAGCAAAATGGCTTGCGGATTGATATTTAGCGCGCGGCACTGCTCGGCAACCAGGAAGCGATGATCTTCATTGCTGACCACAATGGGTGTCAGTGGTCCATCCTGAATGCCAGCAAGACGCGAAAGCGTGCTCTGGAACAGTGACTGATCGCCACTGAGGGTCAGGAACTGTTTCGGGTGCATGGCACGAGACAGTGGCCAAAGTCGGGAGCCGGAGCCGCCAGAAAGAATTACCGGGATCATGTAATTTCCCTATCGCTGATCAAATTGAAATAATTACTTGTATGCGCCTGTGGCGCGGCCTAACAGCATGGTTTGTACGACTGGCGAGATAACTTTTTGCCATTCGTAGATCGCTGCGTTGGTCACGTAAATGGTGTCGTCGGGTTTAATCATGATCTGGCGGGCGTAGAAAACGGCCGCTGGATCACGCATGTCCAGACGTAGGACCGTGGGTTTAGGATTGGTTCCTTCGCCCATGCGAAATACAAACACACCTTCCGGGTTGGCATTGGCTTCTTTCAGGCCGCCGACGCTACCCAGTGCATCCAGCAAGCTGGTGTTTTGCGCTGGCAGGTCCTTGAGTCCGGGTTCGCCGACAGCACCCATGGCAACGAAGCGTTGGCGGGCACGGTCCAGAACAACTTCCGAATTTGGTCGCAGCACCATATTGTTGCCGGCCAGTACATCTTCGTAGTTGAATTGCTGGACTTGGCTGCCGGTGCGCACGGTGACGTTTGCCAGGTGTGGTTCCATGACCGGGCCACCGGCCTGGTTAACTGCGTCCAGCAAGGTCAGGGGGCCCTGCAAGGTACTGAACCGACCTGGGGATTTGACGGCACCGGCTACCAGTACCGAGCCGGAGAGGTCGCCCACCAGTTCGACATGGGTCTGCACGTCGGTGGTTACACCCTTGAGTTGCTTGCGGATCATTTCCTCAACCTGGTTGAGGGTCATGCCGGCGACGAACTGACGGCCCACGTAAGGCAAGGAGATCATGCCCTGGTCGTCGATGCGGGTCTTCAGTTGGGTGCCGCCGCTGGAGAGCGGGGCAAACAATGCCGAACCCTCCGGAGCGTTATCGGTGATCAGTACGCTCAGGATGTCTCCTGCCATCAAGCGCGCGGAGGGTGCGACCGGCTTGGCGATGGAGGCTTGCATCGGCCGCGCTGCACCACGCATGTATGGCGCGATGGTGTTGGCGTTGATCTCGACCAGGTTGTACGACTCGTTCTTGGTTTCAATATCGCCCTTGTACGGGCCTGCGCCCGACAATGTGCCGCCGCATCCGGCCAGGCCCAATGTTGCCAGGGCCAATGCTGCCAGTTTCAGTTTGAACTTTGGTGGGACAGCCAGGGATTTAATCACGATGATCCTCGATCGAAGCCAGGATGAAGCGGGTGATGCCGTACAGCATGAGCAGGCCAAGCAAAATGGTTGCCAGGTTATACAAGCGCTCTGGGTACAGGGCGAGTTGTGGCGTGTTCGGGCTGACTACGGTAACCAGGGTGCGGATCTTTTTACTGGCTTCGATCCGGGCGTTGTCGAGCGCGGCTACTGCAGTCTTGTAGCTTTCTTCGGCAATACCGGCGTCCAGAGTCAATTGCTGGAAACGCGATGCGACAACGTTCAGTTGCGAGCCGTTGGGTGAGGAAACCAGCAAGCGTTTTTCCTTGGCCAGTTGCTGGGTGATGGCGTTGACCTTCTGCTTTTGCTGTTTTACCTGGGGGGAGTCAGGGCGCAGTTTGTATTGCATCTCAGTGAGCACGGCTTGCTCTTTGGTGTACTGGCCTTCGAGGTCGGCGATGATGGTTGCACGATTTTGGGCCGTGTTGCCGCCATCCAGTACTTTGTTGACGTTCTGGAAATCGATCAGCTCGGTTTTGCGCTCGGCATAGTTGGCGCGTGCAGTTGCCAATTCACCTTTGGCGAAGTTCATCTGCTCACGGGCGATGCTGTGGCTGACTTCGTTGACGAAGTGTTCGCTGGCCTCAAGGATGGTGCGCAGCATCTGTTCCGACAGTTCAGGGGTGAAGGCTTGCACTTCCACCCGGAGCAGGCCGGTGGTTTCGTCGTAGTGAGCTGAAACCATGCGCTGATAGTACTTGAGCAGGTCTTCGCGCTCTGCGTCCTTGTTTAGCCAGAAGAAGATATCGCTGCGTTGGGTGGCGTATTGCTCGATCCAGTGCAGGCGTTCTTCGAGCAACAACATCATGTCCATGGACACGATATATTCACGCAGGTAGAGGGTCTCTTCGCGCGAGACCGGATTGGTGCCGGTGATCAGGGTCGCCAACCCAGGTACGGCAGCGCCTTGATTGCCACCGTCCTGGCGGACGACTACCTGGGCGGAGCTGACGTAGCGGTCAGTGGCGAACACGCCGTAGTAAATGGCTGCCAAGGCGAGTGGCAGGATCACCAGGCCAATTGCCAGGCGCCAGCCCTTGAGTTTACCCGTACTGCTCATATGTGATGCATCCTTGAAATGGAACGGTGCTGCGATATAAGGGGGGGGTATCAGGCGTTATAGGCCTTGATGCCTTCGGCGACGTCTTCGTAGATCTGGATGCCGCCTTCGCGTACCAGCAAGACTATGTCGCAGAGCTTTTCTACTTCCGGCATGGTGTGGGTAACCAGCACGACTTTCGATTGCTGAAGTTTTTGCTGGAATACTTCTGCACATTTGCGTTTGAACTGGGCGTCGCCAACTGACATCACTTCGTCGATCAGGTAGTAATCGAAGTCAAAAGCCATACTCAGGCCAAAGGCCACGCGCGAGCGCATGCCGGATGAGTAAGTTTTGATAGGCTCATCAATCCAGTCGCCAATTTCGGCAAACTCCTGGACGTAACGAACCTTCTCGCGCATGGCTTCGCCTTCCGCGCCGTAGATCCGGGAGACGAACTTTATGTTATCGCGGCCGGTCATGCTGCCTTGAAAACCTCCCGCCAAACCCACAGGCCAGGAAATGCTTTTGTCGGTCACTATGGAGCCTGAGTCAGGGATATCGGCACCGCCAAGCAGGCGCATCAGCGTCGACTTGCCCGCGCCGTTTCGGCCGATAAGGCCAATGTTTTTACCTGGCGGAATGGACAGTGACAGGTTGCGAAAAACATACCGACGCCCCTTGGGGGTCAGGTAGGATTTGGTGACGTTCTTAAGCTCGAACACGTGGGCCTGTACTCATCCGTTCTTCGTGGAAATCAGGTGCAATCGACGGGCGCGATAGCTGCCCAAGGCAATGAACAGCAAAACCACCGTGAACGTGATTACATACTCTTCAGAAACACCATCGACCGGGGTGTAGTGGGGCAGAACTTCAGCTCGAATCAGCTCGACCAAATGCAGGAACGGATTCAGCAGCAGCAATGGCATCATCGCCTGCGGGAGGTAGGCGGCGGGCATCAGTACGCCTGAGATGAAGTACAGTGGAAAGAATGCCATGCGTATTACGAGCTTGAGGCTAGGCATGGCATGGGTGATCAGTGCGAGCAGCATACCCAGACCAAAGGCAAAACATAGACCCAAGCCCAGGGTCGCCGCCCACTGAATTGGGTCGCTTACCGTCATGTCGAAACCAAACCACGCAAAGCCGAACAGTAGAATAGCGTAGACCGTAGCGCTGATGCAGGCTTCCACCAGAGCCCGCGCTATATACGTGTCCAGTGGTTTGATCTGTTTATAGGCAAATAACGATCGGTTCTCCCGCAGGCTGTCCATCAGTCGCAGGGCGATGTTGCGATAGAGTAGGAAAGGGGCCATGCCTACGAGGACAAATACTGGATACTCAACGCCTGCCACGGTGCGGCCACGAATCAGGGTGAATAGGAGGGTAAAAATCAGTAGATGGCAAATCGGCTCGATCAGCGTCCAAACCGCCCCCATGCGCCGCTCACCAAAACGGGCTCGGGCTTCGCGTAACACCAAGGCGAAGATGACCGATTTTTGAATCTGGAAGGAGGAGCGAGATTTCAAGATGGTTACCGCACAGCGAAGCGGCGTGCCTGGGCACACCGGTGAATTCATTTCAGGAAATGCCCGTTTCCCGCGCGGTGATTTGGGGATTCGGGCGGCTTCCGTGCTCTAAGGGCCGGGAGATTAATCGCTGGGTGGTATTAGCGTCAAGTGAGAATCCTTCCATGTTCCTACACATCCCTTTCAATCTGCCTACGTGCATGGCTGGTATTCGGTGGAGATAATGCTGACATTTAGCGAGCATACTTCCTACAAATGACAGATTTATGTTGGTGGGCTCGGTGATATCAAAAAGCTATCAATTGTGCGTTGCCTAATATGTCCAGTACAACCTGAGAAAGTTGTACAAGATAAATTATTTGTATATTTCTTTGGCGTTTAGGTGGACTGGTTACAACTTTCACAAAGAGTGGATACCGGGCAAAGCCTCTGGCGCGCGATAGGTTTGTAGGATGTAGGCAGGTGGTTACTGTGGCTCTGAAAGATTGTGCATACGGGATTCCGCTCGGAAACGGCGGTGAAATTGCATGGGGGGAGCCGCAGATTTTGGATTTGGAAAGGCGTTGGTGGCGATGATCGAGGCGGTAAGTAAGTTAGATGTGTATGAATATGCGGTAGGTACGAGTTGATCCTCGGCTATTGAATGATGGTGCGAGTATGTATAGAGGCTACTAGGTCAGCGCTTGACTGGGACGATTGTCCCAGTCTTTGTATCTCAATCGCAGCAGTATTGAGCAGCATTTCATCTAGATAGATGTCGAAACATAAAGCGGTGTTCATTGCATTTCATTCATGTGGGTTCGTTTTATCTCACTCAAACTGCGACTTGTCCCACGGCTCTCAGAGACTAATCGCAGTGCGGTGTTTGTAATGTAGTGACAGCTACCTTAGCTCCCACAGGTTTTGCTCTCGAGTCTCAGAGAGGCTTCATCAGCAACTGACACCAAGGCTGGACGGAAAAGTCGAGGCCCCAGCGAGTCGGCGCTGAAACCTCGGCTGAACGATCGATTTGATCTGATGTGTACCGCGATTCAGGCCCAGCGTCGAAACAATACGCTGGCATTCACCCCACCAAACCCGAAGCCGTTGGACAGTGCGTATTCCATCGGCATGTGCCGCGCCTCACCCTGAACCAGGTCCAGGCCTTCGGCTGCGCTATCTGGCGTGTGCAAGTTGAGCGTTGCCGGGGCTACCTGGTCACGCAGGGCTAGAATGGCGAAGATCGCTTCGATGCCTCCGGCAGCGCCCAACAGGTGGCCAGTGGCGGATTTGGTGGCGCTGATCGCCAGGCCGCTGTGGGTGCCGAACACCGTCTTGATCGCCGCGAGCTCACCTTTGTCGCCGACCGGGGTCGAGGTAGCGTGGGCGTTCAAGTGCTGGACCTGGGAGGCTTGCACGCCGGCCTGGCGCAGGGCTTGCTGCATCGCTCGGCGGGCGCCGTCTCCGTCTTCCGGGCCGGCGGTCATGTGGTAGGCATCGGCGCTGGTGCCGTAGCCCACCAGTTCGGCGATTGGCTTGGCGCCACGAGCCAGGGCGTGCTCCAGTTCTTCGATCACCAGCAGGCCGGCGCCTTCGCCCATGACAAAACCGTCGCGCGCCGTATCGAAGGGGCGAGAGGCCTGTTCAGGTGTTTCGTTGTGATCGCTTGATAGCGCTCGTGCCGCAGCAAAGCCGGCCAGGCTGACCCGGTGAATGGCCGCTTCGGCCCCGCCACAAATGGCAATGTCCACTTCGCCTGCGCGGATCATGCGTGCGGCGTCGCCAATGGCTTGAACCCCAGCGGCGCACGCCGTTACCGGGGTGCCCAGCGGTCCCTTGAACCCATGTTGAATGGAGATGTGGCCGGCGGCCATGTTGCTAAGGAAGGAAGGGATGGTGAATGGCGACAGGCGTCGCGGCCCCTTGCTATCCGTGGTGCGTACGGCCTCGGCGATCGCCGGAAAGCCACCCACGCCCGAGGCGATGATAGTTGCCGTGCGCTCCTGTTGCTCCGCGGTCTGTGGCGCCCAACCGGCTTGTGCCAGGGCTTCATGGGCGGCGGCCAGGGCAAACAGAATGAAGCGATCCATTTTGCGCTGTTCTTTCGCCGCCAACAGTTGGTCGGGGTCGAAGCCGGCTTCAGGGTCCTGCGTCCGGTCGGGAACCTGGCCGCCGATGCTGATCGACAGGTCGCCAATCAGCGACTCCGGGAGTCGACGGATGCCGGATTGTCCCGCTAACAGGCGTTGCCAAATCGGTTCGACTCCGCAGCCCAGTGGGGTCAATGCCCCCATGCCTGTGACAACAATGCGTTTGCTCATGACGGTCCAACTCCTTCAGCTTTGTAGGGGGTAGTGATGTATGGACGTAACTATCATCATGAAAGTAACATGCCCGTACGACAAATGTCCGAGCGCATCACCCGAGGATCCGCCATGCAACGCAAAACCCTGGCCCACGCCGAATGCCCAATCGCCCGCAGCCTGGAAAGGGTGGGTGAGTGGTGGAGTATCTTGATCATGCGTGACGCCTTGCACGGGTTGCGCCGATTCGACGAGTTTTCCCGCAGCCTGGACATTGCGCCGAACATGCTTACCCGACGCCTGAATTCGTTGGTCGAGGATGGGTTGCTGGAACGGCGCGCCTACAGTGAGCGGCCTTTACGTTATGAATATGTGCCAACCGCTAAGGGCGAGGACTTTCGTGTGGTGCTCATGGCTTTTGTGGCATGGGGTAATACGCACTATGCGCCGGAAGGACAGAGCGTGCAGATTGTCGAGCGTGAGACTGGTAGGCCGGTGCAGCCGATGATGGCGGATATTGCTGATGGGCATCTGGTGCCATTGGCGCAATGCACGGTCCAGGCGGGGCCGGCGGCCAGCGCCGGCATGCGTCAGCGGTTGCGAGCAATGGCTGATTGAGGGAGTGGGGTGTAACTATAAAGGTCGGTTCGCTTTGCTCAAATCCCCCGCTGATTAACCCGCCCACTCAACTCCTGCGCAGTCTCCTTGCGCTCCGAATACCGATCCACCAGGTCCGGCCGATCACGCAGCAGCAGCGTGAACTTCACCAGCTCTTCCATCACATCTACCACTCGGTCATAGAGCGCCGAGGGTTTCATGCGGTTGTGTTCGTCGAACTCGAGGAAGGCTTTTGGCACGGAGGACTGGTTGGGGATGGTGAACATGCGCATCCAGCGGCCCAGGACCCGCAGTTGGTTGACGGTGTTGAAGGACTGCGAGCCGCCTGAGACTTGCATCACGGCCAGGGTTTTACCCTGGGTCGGGCGGATGGCGCCGAGGGCCAGGGGGACCCAGTCGATCTGCGCCTTGAATACGGCAGACATTGAGCCGTGGCGTTCTGGCGAGCACCAGACCTGGCCTTCTGACCATTGCATCAGTTGTAGCAGTTCTTGGACTTTCGGGTGGTCGTTGGGGGCGTCGTCGGGTAGGGGCAGGCCGGATGGGTTGAAGATGCGGGTCTCGGCGCCGAAGTGTTGCAGCAGGCGGGCGGCTTCCTCTACCAGCAGGCGGCTGAAGGAGCGCGGGCGGGTCGAGCCGTAGAGCAGCAGGATGCGCGGTGGGTGCTGGTCGTTGCTAGCCGGGAGCAGGGTGTCGGACAGTAGGGTGTCGAGGTTGGGCAGGTGTTCGTTCATCAGGGGCTCCGGGTCAGAGGCGGGCGATGCGTTCGAGTTCGGTTTGCAGGGCGGCGGCGTCGAGTTGGGCGAAGGGCAGTTGGAAGAATGCGCGGCAACGGGTTTCGATGATGGCCAACGTGGCGTTGAATGCGCCATTGATCTGCGCTTCGCTGCCGGTGATTTCGGAGGGGTCTTGGAGGCCCCAATGGGTCTTGAGTGCGGGGCCGAAGTACACCGGGCAGGTTTCCCCGGCGGCTTTGTCACAGACGGTGATGACAATGTCCGGCGGGCTGTCGGCGAAGGCCTCGTTGCCTTTGCTGTGCAGTCCTGTGGTGGCGATACCGGCCGCCTGCAAGGTGCTCAGGCTGCGGGGCAGGACCTGGCCCTTGGGGAAGCTGCCAGCGCTCACTGCCGTAAAGCCTGTGGGGGCGAGGTGGTTGAACAGTGCTTCGGACAGGATGCTGCGACAGCTGTTGGCTGTGCACATGAACAGGACTTTCATCGATTTCTCCGTGGTGCGTAGGCCAGAGTCGTGACTGGTCATACATATGGATTATCGAATATACGAATTATCGAATATTAGGTAAAGCGCGGGAGTGATTTTTATCGATGCGGCGCTGGCGGTTGAAATGAAAGGGGCGACCGTTGTGGGCCGCCCGCTCTTGTGTATCGCTCGGGAGTCGTCAGAGCTCCAGCCCTTGCTCGATCACCGCGAGAAAGTTCAGCTCATCCAGTGCCACCGGAGTGGGGCGTGGTTGTCCGGTGCGGGCCACGGGCTGGATTTGCCATACGGGCTCGGCCATGTCGTTCTCGGTGCGGCGGATGTACAGCGCCTGGCCTTTGCTGCGGATGTCGACCTGGCCTGTGCCGCCGATGACGAAACGGGCAATGGGGTCCAGGGTGATGGTGTTGTGGTTGCCTTCGATCTGCAGCTTGTCGATGGCGTAGTTGAAGGTCTCGCCGGATGGCAGGCTCTCGAACACGCGGGTTGGTACCCGGCGGATGTTGAGGCCGGCGTGGGTCAGCGGCTCGAGCCAGGTTTCCAGTTGGTGGTACATGTCATAGACCTGGCTTGGCCAGTGTTCAATGGCCAGGTCGGCGCGGGCTTCGGCGTCCACACGGGTTTTTTGTTTTTGCTTCAGTTTCGTGGCGAGTTCGTCTGCCTTGCTCATTCCGATTCCCTATCGTGCGTTCAGAGTAGTCTGCGCTTTCAAGGTACTGCACTTGACCGAGTGATTGCCAGTCGCCGGCACCACCCTGGTGCGGGTTAGACAAGAATGTCTTCTGCTGATGCGCGGCCAGCCCTCACAATAGGCCCATTGGATGTTTGGTTTTCAGGTGGGTGAATGAAAAAACTGTCTGTATGGGTCCTGTTTGCTGCGCTGGCGATTGGCAGTGTGATCCTGAGCAATACACCGCAATCCTCGCGCAACAAACAGCAGAACGAGTCGGCGTCGGGGGTGTTCGACTATTACCTGCTGGCGTTGTCCTGGTCGCCGACCTTTTGTCTGACACGTCCGGAAAATGCCCAGTGTTCGGGCAAGGGCTACGGGTTTGTGTTGCACGGTCTGTGGCCGCAGTACGCCAAGGGTGGCTGGCCGCAGTCTTGCGTGCCGAATGCGCGGTTGTCGGCGGCCGAGCGGGCGCGGGGGCTGACGCTGTTTGTCACGCCGGCCTTGCTCAAGCACGAGTGGGCCAAGCACGGTACCTGCAGCGGGCTGGGTGCCATGGGCTACCTGGCGGCTGCGGACAAGGCGCTCGGCGCGGTGAAGATACCCGAGCCGCTGCAGCCTTTGAGCAAAGAGGTGTATTTCTCTGCCCAGGACATCACGCAGATGTTTCGCCTCAGCAACCCCGGGATACCGGCTGACGGTATTGCGGTGATCTGTCGCGGCCCGGAGTTGTCGGAGGTGCGGGTGTGCATGGCCAAGGACCTGTCGTTCCAGGCGTGCGGCAAGGGAGTGAAAAACCAGTGTCGCTCGGGTGATATCCGAGTGCCGCCGATGCGTTGAGGGGCTGGATGCGTTTTTGTAGCAGCCGAAAGCAGCCTCGCTACGCTCGACAGCTGCTACAAGTGGTCCGCAGTCGTTACAGGTGCACAACTGCTCGACACGGCCGCTTTTATAGGGGCAGGCCCAGGGCGGTCAGGTCTTTGCGCAGTTGCCCGGCGTTGCTGAGCTGCAGTGCATTGAAGCCTTCGCGGCGGGCGCCTTCGAGGTTGGGGAGTATCAGCGTCTCATGTGTCGGGTGGCGGGCGATGGCTTCGTCGATGGCTTCCTGCCATGAGCGTCCGGCGTCCTGGCGTTCGTTCCAGTCGGTACTGCAGACCTCGGACAGAAAGGTCTCCATGGCTTGTTCATCATCGTTAAACAGCTTGCGGTAGAGGTTTCTCGGGTTCCAGCGAATCAGCACATTGCCCAGGTCGAAGACCACGGTGTCGATGGCGGACGGATGGTCCTGATGGTTCATGCGTTCCTCCATGGATAGCCGATAAGAATGAAGGTCCCAGCCTAGCAGAACGCGTGGGGGCTGCCGGTATAGGTGTTATCGCGCTGCCGTGGTTTGCCCCTCGTCACCGCCGTAGGCTAAGCTTTGTCGATCAAGGGATCCGGGCGTCTGCTCGCGTTTTACCCTTCAAGGATGATGCATTTGCCAACCCCCATTCACGACCCCCACGATACGCTCGGCGGCCCATTGAAGCGTTTACCCCTGCGCAAGGCGGCGGTGATCTTTATTGCGGCGGTGTGCCTGAGCCTGTGTGGCCTGCTGTACCTGCAGCTCGAACAATCCCGGCATCACGACTTGTCCCAGGCGCAAATTGCGTCAGTGAACCTCACGCGGGCGATGGCGCAACAGGCCGAGGATACCTTTCTGGCCGCCGATCTGGTGGTGACCAGCCTGGTCGACTGGATTCAGGCCGACGGTTTTGGCGTGGCGTCGAGCCCGCGCCTGCAGCGCACCTTTGCCCGTCGGGTGCAGGCCCTGGAACAGTTGCATGGACTGTTTCTGTTCGATCGCCAAGGGCAGTGGGTGGTGACCTCCTTTGGTGAGTTGCCGACCCGGCAGGGCGTCGCCGATCGTGAGTATTTCCGGTTCCATCAACAGAACGCTTCGTTGCAGGCGCATATCGGTCCGGCGATCCGCAGTCGGCAGAATGGTGAGTGGATCATCCCGTTGTCGCGACGGGTGAATGACCACAATGGTCAATTCCAGGGCGTGCTGATGGCGGGCATCCGCATGGAGTATTTCGACCGGTTTTTCAAAAGCTTCAGCCTCGACGACCACGCCTTGATGTTTCTGGCCCTGGCGGATGGCACTTTATTGGCCCGGCGGCCAGGTGCGGAGTTGCGCATTGGTGAGTCGCTGGCCCAGGGGGCGATCTTCAAGGACTACTTGCCGAATGCATCCTCGGGCACTGCGATGATTCGCTCGAAGGTGGACGACGAGCTGCGGCTATACGGCTACCAGCAGCTGGACGCGTATCCGCTAGTGGTAGCGGCGGCTACTCCTGAGGCGGTGGTGCTGCGCGGTTGGTATGCCAATGCGGTGCAGTCCAGTGTCATCGTGGCCCTGGTGGTGCTCGGCGTGAGTCTGTTCGGTTGGGTGTTCGTGCTGCAGGTGCGCAACGGTGAGCGCATCGAGGCAGACCTGCGTGCAGCCCAGGAGCGTCTGGAAGTGATCGCCACCCATGACAGCCTGACCGGCCTGGCGAATCGACGGTTGTTCGAGCGGGCGCTGCAGATCGAGTTTGCCCGGGGGCTGCGCCAGCAACGTCCGCTAAGCCTGATCATGCTCGATGTTGATTACTTCAAGCGCTTCAACGACAACTACGGCCACGTCGCCGGCGACCAATGCCTGGCGCAGGTGGCTGGCGTGATCAAGGGGTGCTGCCAACGCCCGTCCGACCTGGTGGTGCGCTACGGCGGGGAAGAGTTTGCGGTGCTGTTGCCGGATACCGATATCCAGGGTGCCGTCGCCATTGCCGAGCAGATTCGGCACAGCGTCCAGGGCGCCAACATTCTCCACAGCGGCGCGCCTTCAGGGCAGTTGACCGTCAGTCTTGGCTGCCATGCGATTGTGCCCAGGGAGGGCGACAGCATCGAGAGGCTCATCGAGTGCGCGGATGCGGCGTTGTACCAGGCCAAGAACTTCGGCAGGAATCGCACGCAGGTGGCCTCCATGGAGGGGGCGTCCGAGCGATGCCCCTAGTCGGCGCTGAACGCCTTGCGTAGCCGTTCGATGGTCTGCTCGGTGGACAGCCCGGGAGCCGGCGGCGGATCCGGGCGTTCACAGAACTCGCGCCAGACAAACAGCGTCAGCTCTGCGCCATCGGTAAGGGTTTGCGGGGTGGGCGCGCCAAAACCCTGCAGGAGCCGATAGCGCGAGTCCTGCCAGAACAGCTTTTCCACCCAGTCGAACACCGGGATGAAGTGAAAGTGGATGGGCTGGTCGGGGGTATGGCCATAGCGGCCTATGTACAGGCGTTTTGGCTGCAGCTGGCTCTGCATCACCTGTTGGGTGCGCGCCATTAACACCCCGAGTTCAGCCAGCGCCTCGGCGGGCAGCTCGTGGAGCGCATTGACGTTGGCCCTGGCCCCGAGCATCAGGTAGCCCGGCAGGTGCGAGTTGATCCGGTGATTGACGATCCAGTGGGCGGTTTGATGGACGATCAGCTGTGGGTCGATGTGCATGTTCGGGCGTCACCTGTTCTTCACCGGGCCGATGAGTGAAATCAATTGTCGTTGCCTGTGGGGGCTATCGTATAACGTTTGCCCATCGGCACGGCACTCGACCGCTCCAGGTCCGGTGCGCCTTCATGTCCAAGGAATCGCTCATGACCGCGACTGCGCTCGAACACATCGACCTGTACCTTCAGCGTCTTGGTTTTGCCACGCCACCCAAGCCCACCCTGGAAGCCTTGGGTGAACTGCAGCTAAGGCACACCAGCACCTTTGTTTTCGAAAATCTCTCGCCCCTGGCCGGATTGCCGGTGCCCCTCGACCTGCCATCGATCCAGCGCAAAGTGCTGCATGAGGGCCGTGGCGGTTACTGCTACGAGCTCAACAATCTATACATGACCCTGCTGGAGTGCCTGGGGTACCAGGTGCGCGGTATCACCGGGCGCGTGGTGATGAACGCGCCACAGGACGCCTGGGCGGCCCGTACCCATCGCCTGACTCTGGTGACCCTCAATGGCCTGCGCTACATCACCGATGTCGGCTTTGGCGGCATGGTGCCGACGGCGCCGCTGCTGCTCGATACCGAACAGGAGCAGGCCACGCCCCATGAGCCGTATCGCATCCTCCGCGAAGACGAAAGCTACACCCTGCACGCCAAGGTCGCTGGCGAGTGGCGGGCAATGTATGTCTTCGACCTGCAGCGTCAGGGCGATATCGATTATGAGATCGGCAACTGGTACGTCTCGACTCACCCGCAATCACCGTTCTTGCAGCGGCTGATGGTGGCGCGGACCGGGGAGGGCGTGCGCCGCACCCTGAACAACGGCAGCTATGCCGTGCATCGCCTGGGCAGTCCCAGCGAGCGGCGCGAGATCAATGATGTGCAGGAGCTGATCGAGTTGCTACGCAGTGAGTTCTCACTCCAGGTGCCCGAGCATCCGGCACTGCGGGCGACCCTGGCAGGATTGATCGCCATTGAGCAATAAGTAGCGACTTCGCAAAAAAAGCTGATCAGTTGATCAGCTTTTTTTCGACCGACGGTAAAGCCCGGAAAGTGCAGGCTAGACGGTTCGAAGCGGGCTTGGGTGGATGCTTGTCCATTATGTGACTGATAAGTTGTATACAACTCTATGGACATTTGTCTTGGGTGTTGAATACAGTGTGCGCATAACAAAAACCCAGGGAACCCCCCACGATGAAAACGCCCTCTGTTTCACACCAACGGCCCGAGGATGAAAACCTCGGGGTCGGCGCGAATATGGCTTACGGCCTGCAACACGTTCTGACCATGTATGGCGGTATCGTTGCGGTACCACTGATCATCGGCCAAGCGGCCGGGCTTTCTCCGGCAGACATTGGTCTGTTGATCGCGGCATCGTTGTTTGCAGGGGGGTTGGCAACGCTGCTGCAAACCCTGGGTCTGCCGTTTTTCGGTTGTCAGTTGCCGCTGGTGCAGGGTGTGTCGTTCTCCGGCGTCGCGACCATGGTGGCGATTGTCAGCAGTGGTGGGGAGGGCGGCTTCCAGTCGATCCTGGGGGCGGTAATTGCCGCCTCGTTGATCGGCTTATTGATCACCCCGGTGTTCTCGCGGATCACCAAGTTCTTCCCGCCGCTGGTGACCGGTATCGTGATCACCACCATCGGCCTGACGCTAATGCCGGTGGCCGCGCGCTGGGCCATGGGTGGCAACAGTCATGCCGAAGACTTCGGCAGCATGGCCAACATCGGCCTGGCGGCCGTGACCCTGATGCTGGTATTGCTGCTGAGCAAGATCGGCAGCGCCACCATCTCCCGCCTGTCGATCCTGCTGGCCATGGTCATCGGTACCCTGATCGCGGTATTCCTCGGCATGGCTGACTTCTCAAGCGTCAGCGAAGGGCCGATGTTCGGCTTCCCGACACCGTTCCACTTCGGTATGCCGACTTTCCACTTCGCCGCGATCCTATCGATGTGCATTGTGGTCATGGTGACCCTGGTCGAGACCTCCGCGGACATCCTCGCGGTCGGTGAGATCATCGACACCAAGGTCGACTCCAAGCGTCTGGGCAACGGCCTGCGGGCTGACATGCTGTCGAGCATGATCGCGCCGATTTTCGGCTCCTTCACCCAGAGCGCCTTCGCCCAGAACGTCGGGCTGGTGGCGGTGACCGGGATCAAGAGCCGTTACGTGGTGGCCACCGGCGGCCTGTTCCTGGTGATCCTCGGGCTGCTGCCGTTCATGGGCCGGGTGATTGCCGCAGTACCGACCTCGGTACTTGGTGGGGCTGGTATCGTGCTGTTCGGCACCGTGGCCGCCAGCGGCATTCGTACCCTGTCCAAGGTCGATTACCGCAACAACGTCAACCTGATCATCGTCGCCACCTCGATCGGCTTCGGCATGATCCCGATCGCCGCGCCGAGCTTCTACGATCACTTCCCAAGCTGGTTCGCCACCATCTTCCATTCCGGCATCAGTTCGTCGGCGATCATGGCGATCCTGTTGAACCTGGCGTTCAACCACTTCACCACCGGCAACTCGGACCAGCAATCGGTATTCGCTGCGGGCACCGAGCGCACCTTGCGCTTCCAGGACCTGGCTGCACTGCGTGAAGGTGACTACTTCAGTGATGGCAAGTTGCATGACTGTGATGGCAATGAAGTGCCGGTGATAGTCGAGGACCACGGTCACGGCGCGCCGGAACATCGACCTGCGCAGATGAAGAGTAGTGAGCACGTCTGATCACAGACACTGGTAAAAAAGAGGCCGACCTGTTGTTTAGACAGGTCGGCCTTTTTTGTTGTAGTGAGTTGCGGTGTTGTGGGTCCATGCGACGGACGTTAAGTGTTGGGTACTTCCTACGATAGAAGCTGAATGTTGCGACTTAGTTATTTTTCAGGTTGGGTTACTGTCGTCATTCGACTTTTAATAGTCGCAAAGTTTTTGATGTGTGTTTTTGAATGACTGGATTGCTTAACGAATGGAAGTGAAATCATGGAAGATGTGGGCGGTTTTAATGGGGCTGATCGCTCCTGTGCGGGTGATCAAGCGCTAAAGATGGGTGGCGGCGCTGGCGGGCGACGGTTGATCGTGACGTCGGACCAGCTTTTGCAAATAAAACTTTATGTGGAGAAGGGTAAGTATCTTCCGACGGATCGTCAGGGGATCGAAGTCGCACTCGGTGGGGTTATTGAGCATCCGGATTTTCATTGGACGGAGATTCAGGAACTGCATACAAAGATCAAGGTCCATGCTGGAAAGTGGCTGCCAATTGAAAGCAGTTTGCTTCTGGTTGGAGGTAATTTAGGCGCGTTTGCAAAAACACAGGGCAAATTTTCCGCAGACCTTGTGCAGCAAATCGACGCAATGCCGATCTGTGAGCGGGTCAAGAACTACGGTCCCATCGCAGTGGATGAAACGCCCTTTATCCCGTTTGATCAGCTTGATCGGGCGGTGTACGAAGAGCTGGGGGGGATGTTTCAGGACCTCAAGGAGAGTGTCAATCTGAGTCGCGCGCCTACGGTCGAATTGAAAGAGTCCATTGAGCTTTTTCAACGGGAGCTGAGCGAGCAGTTAGTGCCCTCGGTCAAGCTTAAAATAAACAAGCTTAATACCATCGACTTTGCGGTGGACCTGATCCGGTTTCGCGAATCTCTCGAGGATATCGAACGTGATATCGCTCAAGCAGAAAAAGAAATCAGAACGTTTGCGATCCCCAATGTGCTGAAGAGTTTGAATCCTATTGCTGTTCTGCTGGAATTTATCCTGGTCGGGCCGGAGGAAGCGCTGATGGGGCGGGGCGGTGTCGAGGCGATGCAAAAGTTGCGAACGTTCGAGAAAAAGCGGCGCAGTCTTATCGCGATGATTGATGGCCAGGAAAAGTTGCCGGGTTTAATACTGTCTCACAGTAACTCATTGGACAATATTTACGGTTTCATGCGGGCGGCGTCCGCCGCCGCAGAAGCCTTGGTAATGGTGTGGGATTCTGTATTGGCAGAAATAGAAAAGTCTGCGAGCGAGCTTTCGCTGATCAAGGAGGGCGTGAGCTTGATACGTTTCAAGCAAAGTTTCAGCCGCGGCATTGAGCCGTGGGAGAACATCAAAGAACTGGCGGAGTCGCTGTTGCACTCTCTAAACAAAGCCATTGAAGACTTCAATAAGCGGCAGTCCGCAGGTTAACCGGGGGAAGGTGTATGAACGGGATAGACAGGATGTCCACTCAAGCGCAGCGCCAGCCAGATTACGCGCTGATGAAGCAAAGCAAATACTCAATCAACAGGGCTGTTGCGGAGGTTTCCCTGGGGTTTGCCGAATATCTGCAGGCCAGGCTTGGACGCCTGAATGCAGCACTCAATGACGCGCATTCAAGTATTTTGCAATCGACGGTCGCCATGATGCCGTTGTTGAGAAATGCTAGTTTTTTAAGCTTGAACGCTGAACTCGATCGGCTGGAGAGCGCTCACGAACTGGATGCGCAGGCGCGGCAGCGGGCCAAGGAAGAGTTGCGGGAGGACTATATAAGCAGTGTCAATGCCGACATGCAGCGTGTCCGCGGTTTTTGGCTTGGAATGACTGCGGCGATCAATCAAGTCCACGACATTGAGGTTTTGCCCACTGACGAGGCGGGCAGCTCGAGTTCGGTCAACCTGGAAAATGGCATTCGATTGGCTCTGCAGGATCTGGACAAGCGACTTGTCGAGCTGGGTGAGCAGCGCAAGGAAATTGACGACTGGATCAAGGTGATCGATGACAAGAACCTGTTCGATTACCTGTTGCCCTGGATTGCGACTGATGAAGAGTTGGATGGGCTTGATTTAAGCGCCCCGCAAGTTGAAATGGTAAAGCGTGGCGTGCGTCTGTTCAGGAAGTTGGTCGAGCATGCGTCGCAATACATCCGCTACACCGACATGGTGAAGCTCAGGAATGACCTGAGGGTCAAGCACCAGCATTACCAGGATCAAAAAGACCAGTTGACCAAGTTGTTGGCCGATTCAATCAAGCAGACACTAGCTTTGAGTCGGGTCGGTCGGCTTGATGCGGTACGGCTCGATTACGTGCGGGAGGCCCAGTTGCTGGCTGGACAGATCGGTGGTTTTGTCACCGCGTTTGATCTGCCGCCGCACACCGGCCTTGAGAGTTTGCGTGCGATTACGGCGCAAGGTGTCGACTTGCACAAAACCCTCGAACCTATCGCTTCGGCATGGCGCACTCGGTAAACCTGCCCGCTGGGTTTTTCTCTCGGCCACAAAAAAGCCCCTGATCTTTCGATTCAGGGGCTTTTTGATCTTGCTGTCTGGCTCCACGACCTGGACTCGAACCAGGGACCCAGTGATTAACAGTCACTTGCTCTACCAACTGAGCTATCGCGGAATTCGCCGTATGTTACTGATTAAAAAGAACAAGTCAACAAAAAATTGTATCTCTGGCGGCTTTTCCGGTGAGTGGTATCGATTTGTTGCGGGGCGGGCAGTCGACAGCCATTGGCGGTTACCAGAAGCGCGGTAGAGGACTACCATGCGTTCCCGGGCGTGGTTCACGCGCTGCCGGCCATTCGTCCACAAGGTAGGCGTCATGACTCAACAACCGCAGTTCTCCCCAATCCTGGCGTACGGGGTGCTTGCATGAGCATTGCCCAGATCAGCCTGCCCAAAGGCGTAGGTGCGCCGGCCGAAAAACTGTTCGAAGCGATCACCCAGGCGGGCACCGCTGAGGAGCTCAACCGTGCCGGGGGCAAGGCCGAAGGGTTTGTGCTGGGGCTGGAAAGCGCCAAGGCGATCAAGAGCCAGGTGGCCGAGGCTTTGTATGTGGCTTATGACGATGCTGCCAGCCAGCGTTCGAGCCAACTGGCCGGCTGAAGCGTCAGCCGCCGAAGGTGACGGTGCCGAGCATGAACTTGGCATACAGCGAAGTGGCGGCCAGTTGCACCAGCCACAGGGCCAGGCCGCCGAGAAACACGCCGCTTGCCACTTGCAGCACCAGGCTGTTGCCGCGCTTGGTGGTGGGGCGAGGGGTGAAGTGATCGAGGTCGTCATCGCGGTCGGCGCGTAAATTGTCGTTTTTCATGGGATCTCTCGAAAGGGCGGGCTACTGGGTGGATCTTTCAGTCTAGTGATTGTCCGGGCAACAACGAAAAGGGGAAGCCAGACGGCTTCCCCTTTGTTTGTCGCGGGCGTGGCTTAGATCACCGCAACGATGGACTTGGTCACCACGTCGATGTTGTTCTGGTTCAGCGCGGCCACGCAGATGCGGCCGGTGTCCAGGGCGTAGATGCCGAACTCGTTGCGCAGGCGAGTCACTTGTTCAACGGTCAGGCCGGAGTAGGAGAACATCCCGCACTGGCGACCAACAAAGCTGAAATCGTGATCCGGTGCGTGCTGTGCCAGCAGGTCGACCATCTGGGTGCGCATGCCACGAATGCGCAGGCGCATCTCGGCCAGTTCCTGCTCCCACTGGGCGCGCAGTTCCGGGCTGTTGAGCACGGCGGCAACCACTGCCGCACCATGGGTTGGCGGGTTGGAGTAGTTGGTGCGGATCACGCGCTTGACTTGCGACAGCACGCGCGCGCTTTCTTCTTTCGATTCGCTGACGATCGACAGTGCGCCGACGCGCTCGCCGTACAACGAGAACGATTTGGAGAACGAGCTGGAAACGAAGAAGTTCAGCCCCGACTCGGCGAACAAGCGCACGGCAGCGGCGTCTTCGTCGATACCGTCGCCAAAGCCCTGGTAGGCCATGTCGAGGAACGGCACGAGGTTTTTCGCCTTGACCACTTCCAGGACGTTTTTCCAGTCCGCTGGGCTCAGGTCAACGCCAGTCGGGTTGTGGCAGCAGGCGTGCAGCACCACGATCGAGTTGGCAGGCAGGGCGTTGAGGTCTTCCAGCAGGCCGACGCGGTTGACGTCATGGGTGGCGGCGTCGTAGTAGCGGTAGTTCTGCACTGGGAAGCCAGCGGTTTCGAACAGCGCACGGTGGTTTTCCCAGCTCGGGTCGCTGATGGCGACTACGGCGTCCGGCAGCAGTTGCTTGAGGAAGTCGGCACCGATTTTCAGTGCGCCGGTACCGCCCACGGACTGGGTAGTGACTACGCGGCCAGCGGCCAGCAGCGGCGAGTCAGCGCCAAACAGCAGCTTTTGCACGGCCTGGTCGTAGGCAGCGATGCCGTCGATCGGCAGGTAGCCGCGGGAAGCGTGTTGAGCGGCGCGAGTTGTCTCGGCTTCGACTACGGCGCGCAGGAGTGGAATTCGCCCCTCCTCGTTGCAGTAAACACCGACCCCCAGGTTGACCTTGTTGGTTCGGGTGTCAGCGTTGAATGCTTCGTTGAGGCCCAGGATTGGATCGCGTGGTGCCATTTCGACAGCGGAGAACAGGCTCATTATTGCGGCGGCTCTGAATGGAATATGGAGGGACGTGTAGCGCTCCAGCCGAATGCACTAGAGCGGTGCACAAACGGGGAGCTAGTATAGAGGCCATCACCGGGCAGGGCGACAGGCGTTTGACCTTTTCCGGCAAGTTTTTCGGATTATTTGCCAACCGTTAGTCTTATTGTCATGACGGTCTATTACGGGGCATGTAGGACGATTACCTTGAAACTACAGGTATTCGCCACCACATCAACGGTTATCATGATTTTTCCCCGCGACATCCGTCGTCAGCGTTGTTTATCGTGGCTGCCTGGCCCTCCCGCTCAGGCAGGCACCCGCGCCGCGCAAAACCAGAGGTAGGTATGTCCGAATTCCAGCTAGTCACCCGCTTCGAGCCTGCCGGCGATCAGCCGGAAGCCATCCGCCTGATGGTCGAGGGCATCGAGGCCGGGCTCGCGCACCAGACGCTGCTCGGTGTGACAGGCTCCGGCAAGACCTTCAGTATCGCCAACGTGATCGCCCAGGTGCAGCGTCCGACCCTGGTGCTGGCGCCGAACAAGACCCTGGCCGCGCAGTTGTATGGCGAATTCAAGGCGTTTTTCCCGAACAACGCGGTCGAGTACTTCGTTTCCTACTACGACTACTACCAGCCGGAAGCGTATGTGCCGTCGTCCGATACCTTCATCGAGAAGGACGCCTCGATCAACGACCACATCGAACAGATGCGCCTGTCGGCGACCAAGGCGCTGCTCGAGCGCAAGGACGCGATCATCGTCACCACGGTGTCGTGCATCTACGGCCTGGGCAGTCCGGAAACCTATCTGAAGATGGTCTTGCACATCGATCGTGGCGACAAGCTCGATCAGCGTGCCCTGGTCCGCCGCCTGGCCGACCTGCAGTACACCCGCAATGACATGGATTTCGCCCGCGCCACGTTTCGCGTGCGCGGCGACGTGATCGATGTGTACCCGGCGGAATCCGACCTGGAAGCGATCCGCATCGAGCTGTTCGATGATGAGGTCGAAAGCCTCTCGGCCTTCGATCCGCTGACCGGGGAGGTGATCCGCAAGCTGCCGCGCTTCACCTTCTACCCCAAGAGCCACTACGTGACGCCCCGCGAAACCCTGCTCGGTGCCATCGAGGGGATCAAGGTCGAGTTGCAGGAGCGCCTCGACTACCTGCGTTCCAACAACAAGCTGGTGGAAGCCCAGCGCCTGGAGCAACGCACCCGGTTTGACCTGGAGATGATCCTCGAGCTGGGCTACTGCAACGGCATCGAAAACTACTCGCGCTACCTGTCCGGCCGGGATTCTGGCCAGGCGCCGCCGACCTTGTTCGACTACTTGCCGGCCGATGCCTTGCTGGTGATCGACGAATCCCACGTCAGCGTGCCGCAGGTCGGGGCGATGTATAAGGGCGACCGTTCGCGCAAGGAGACCCTGGTGGAGTACGGGTTCCGCCTGCCCTCGGCGCTGGATAACCGGCCGATGCGCTTCGACGAGTTCGAAAACATCAGCCCGCAGACGATTTTTGTCTCGGCCACCCCGGGCAACTACGAAGCCGAACATGCCGGGCGCGTGGTCGAGCAATTGGTGCGTCCGACCGGCCTGGTGGACCCGCAGATCGAAATCCGCCCGGCGCTGACCCAGGTCGACGACTTGCTGTCGGAGATCACCAAGCGGGTGGCGCTGGAGGAGCGGGTGCTGGTCACCACGCTGACCAAACGCATGTCCGAAGATCTCACCGACTACCTGGCGGACCACGGCGTGCGCGTGCGTTACCTGCACTCGGACATCGACACCGTGGAGCGGGTGGAGATCATCCGCGACTTGCGCCTCGGCACCTTCGACGTGCTGGTGGGGATCAACCTGTTGCGTGAAGGCCTGGACATGCCGGAAGTATCGCTGGTGGCGATTCTCGATGCCGACAAGGAAGGCTTCCTGCGTTCCGAGCGTTCGCTGATCCAGACCATCGGCCGCGCCGCGCGTAACCTCAACGGCCGGGCGATTCTGTATGCCGACCGCATCACGGGTTCGATGGAGCGGGCGATCGGCGAGACCGAGCGTCGTCGCGACAAGCAGATCGCCTTCAACCTGGCCAACGGCATCACTCCCAAAGGGGTGTTCAAGGATGTCGCCGACATCATGGAAGGCGCCACCGTGCCGGGTTCGCGCAGCAAGAAGCGCAAGGGCATGGCCAAGGCGGCCGAGGAAAGCGCCAAGTACGAAAACGAGCTGCGCTCGCCGAGCGAGATCACCAAGCGCATTCGCCAACTGGAAGAGAAGATGTACCAGCTCGCCCGCGACCTGGAATTCGAAGCCGCGGCCCAGACCCGCGACGAAATCGCCAAGATGCGCGAGCGGTTGTTGGCGGTCTGATCCTCGGCGCCTGGCAGGGCCACATCGCGGGCAAGCCCGCTCCCACAGGGTCCTTCAATCACTGTGGGAGCGGGCTTGCCCGCGATGAGGCCCGCCAGTGCGCTACAAATTCACCTAGTGCGCCTCACCCGCCTTGAGCCCCGCCGGCAATGCCTTGGTCAGCAAAATCGCCAACATGCTCACCCCCAGCGCAATCCCGACGAAATGAAAGGCGTCGTTGTACGCCATGATCGATGCCTGCTGGTGGGCGATCTCACTGAGCTTGCCCAGCGCGGCCGTCTCGCTGCCAAAACGGTCGGTGAGGCTGGCCAGGCGTTCGGCCACTTGCGGATTGGTCGGCACGATGGCCTCGCGCAGGTAATCGAAATAGGTCTTGGTCCGGGCATCCAGCAGAGTGGCGAGCAGGGCAATGCCGATGGCGCCACCGAGGTTACGCAGGATGTTGAACAGGCTCGACGCCGAGCCGGCATCCTGGGGCAGGATGTAGGCGGTGGCGATCAGCGAGATGGTGACCATGATCAGCGGCTGCCCCAGCGCGCGGATGATCTGGATCTGATTGAACTGCGGCCCGGCAAAGTCCGGGTTGAGCACACCCGAAGAAAAACTCGCCAGGCCGAACAGGCCAAATCCCAGGGTGCACAGCCACTTCGGCGAGATGTACTGCATCAGCTTGGGCACTAGCGGAATCAGGAACAACTGGGGCACGCCCATCCACATGATCACTTCGCCGATCTGCAGCGCGTTGTAGTTCTGGATCTGTGCCAGGTACAGCGGCAACAGGTAGATCGAGCCATACAGCCCCACCCCCATGCCCAGGCTGGAGATACTCGACAGGCCGAAGTTGCGGTTGCGCAGGATGCCCAGGTTGATCAGCGGGTTGGGCTTGGACACCTGGACGATGACAAAGGTGATCAGGCTGACCAGGGCAATACTGCCCAGGGTCACGATCAGGCTCGACTCCAGCCAGTCCTTGCGATGGCCTTCCTCGAGGAATACCTGCAGGCAGCCCAGGCCGACACCCAAGGTGAGGATGCCGGTGTAGTCGGTGCTCTTGAGCAGTTCCCAGTGCGCTTCTTTCTTCTCCAGGCCATACATCAGACCGGCAATCATGATCAGGCCGGGCGGGATGTTGATGTAGAAGATGTACTCCCAGCCCCAGTTTTCCGTGAGCCAGCCACCCAGGGTCGGGCCGATGGAGGGGGCGAAGGTGGCGGTCATGGCGAACATGGCCATGCCTTTGGCGCGGTGGTGCTCGGGCAGCTTGATCAGGGTCAGGGTGAATGCCAGGGGGATCAGCGCGCCGCCGGTGAAGCCCTGCAAGGCGCGGAACACGATCATGCTTTCCAGGCTCCAGGCCATGGAGCAGAGCAGGGAGGCGAACAGGAAACCGGCCGAGACCCAGACCGCCAGGCGGCGTGCCGAGAGCAACTGCACCAGCCAGGCGGTGAGGGGGATCATGATGATTTCCGCCACCAGGTAGGAGGTGGAAATCCACGAGCCTTCCTCAAGCGTCGCCGACAGCGCGCCCTGGATGTCCTTGAGCGAGGAGTTGGTGATCTGGATGTCGAGTACCGCCATGAAGGCGCCGAGCATCACGCTCATCACCGCAATCCAGTCCCGCCGGGTCGGTTCGCCGACCGGGCGGATCAGTTGATCACCGGCCATCGACAGGGTCTTTGATGTTCACTTTGGCGGTGACCGACATGCCCGGGCGGATCTTGCCGTGCAACGGGTTATCCGCGGCAAACGTCAGCTTCACTGGAATCCGTTGCACCACCTTGGTGAAGTTGCCGGTGGCATTGTCTGGCGGCAGCAGGCTGAATTGGGCGCCGGAGGCGGCGAACAGGCTGTCGACCCGAGCTTCGATCGGGGTGTCGCCGTAGGCATCGAAAATCAGCTCGGCCTTTTGCCCGGGCTGCATGTGGCCGATCTGGGTTTCCTTGAAGTTGGCCTGAATCCAGATGTCCTGGTCCGGGACGATCGACAGCAGGTACGCGCCGGCTTGCACCACCTGGCCGTTGCGCGCCGCGCGCTGGCCGACCAGGCCGCTGATCGGCGAGTGGATCTCGCTGCGGGTCAGGTTCAGCTCGGCCTGGGCCAGGTCGGCCTGGGCGTTGGCGATCTGCGCGTCGAGGCGCTTGATTTCGGCGCTCAGGGCGTTGACCTGCTGGCGCTGTGCCTGGGCGTCGGCCTGGGCCTTGGTGACTTGTGAGCGGGCGATATGGTTTTCCGCCGACAGGGTGGTGACCCGTTCTTCCGAGACATAGCCGGGTTTGCGCAGCGTTTCGGCGCGGGACAGGTCTATTTGCGAGCGCCCCAGGCTGGCCTGGCTGGAGGCGACCTGGGCTTCGCTGGAGGCGATCAGGCTGGCTTGTTGCGTCAGTTTGCTCTGGGCCTGCAGGCGCTCTGCCTGGCGGGTGGCGAGGGCGGCGGCGGCGCGGTCGACGGCAAGGCGGAAGTCTTCACCTTCGAGACGGATCAGCAACTGGCCTTTTTCCACGTGCTGGTTGTCATGCACCAGCACCTCGTCGATGCGCGCGCTCAACTGGCTGGAAACACGGGTGATTTCACCCTGCACATAGGCGTTATCGGTGCTTTCGTAAAACCGTCCCTTGAAGAACCATTCGGCGAAAAAGCCGCCGGCGACCAGCAGGACGATAAACAGGAAGATAAACAGGCGACGCTTGAGTTGGGCAGGCATGGGCAGCTTGTAGTCGATAAAGTGTAAGGAAATTTAACAGGCGGTGAATCTGGCACATAGCCGACAGGTGGTAAATGCCACTAAATGATAATCAGGCATTTGCCGCTGTTAGCGCCTTTTGTAGCCTCAATCTTGGCTTATATGCCCTGCTCACTGGAGCCGGGCGGGTGTCGCCTGTTACCATTCGCCCTTTGTTTCATCTCCGCTTTTCATCATCTTTCGAGACACGCCATGACCACCGTCCGCACTCGCATCGCGCCATCGCCTACCGGCGATCCCCATGTCGGCACCGCTTACATCGCTTTGTTCAACTACTGCTTTGCCAAGCAGCATGGCGGTGAGTTCATCCTGCGCATTGAAGACACCGACCAGTTGCGCTCGACCCGCGAGTCCGAACAGCAGATTTTCGATGCCTTGCGTTGGCTGGGCATCGACTGGGCCGAAGGCCCGGACGTCGGCGGCCCGCACGGCCCGTACCGGCAGAGCGAGCGTGGCGAGATCTACCAGAAGTACTGCCAGCAGCTCGTGGAGATGGGCCACGCGTTCCCGTGCTTCTGCACCGCCGAGGAGCTGGACCAGATGCGCGCCGAGCAAATGGCTCGCGGCGAGACCCCGCGCTACGACGGTCGTGCCCTGCTGCTGTCCAAGGAAGAAGTGGCTCGCCGCCTGGCCGCTGGCGAACCTCACGTGATCCGCATGAAGGTGCCGACCGAAGGCGTCTGCGTGGTGCCGGACATGCTGCGTGGCGACGTCGAGATCCCGTGGGATCGCATGGACATGCAAGTGCTGATGAAGACCGACGGCCTGCCGACCTACTTCCTGGCCAACGTGGTCGATGACCACCTGATGGGCATCACCCACGTCCTGCGCGGCGAAGAGTGGCTGCCATCGGCGCCCAAACTGATCCTGCTGTACGAATACTTCGGTTGGGAACAGCCGGAGCTGTGCTACATGCCGCTGTTGCGCAACCCGGACAAGAGCAAGCTGTCCAAGCGCAAGAACCCGACCTCGGTGACCTTCTACGAGCGCATGGGCTTCATGCCGGAAGCGATGCTCAACTACCTGGGGCGCATGGGCTGGTCGATGCCGGACGAGCGCGAGAAGTTCTCCCTGCAAGAGATGGTCGACAACTTCGACCTCAAGCGCGTGTCCCTGGGCGGGCCGATCTTCGACATCGAGAAGCTGTCCTGGCTCAACGGCCAGTGGCTGCGTGACCTGCCGGTGGAAGAGTTTGCCAGCCGCCTGCAGACGTGGGCGCTGAACCCCGAGTACATGATGAAGATCGCCCCCCACGTGCAGGGTCGGGTGGAAACCTTCAGCCAGGTGGCACCGCTCGCCGGGTTCTTCTTCGCCGGTGGCGTCAACCCGGATGCCAAGCTGTTCGAATCCAAGAAGCTCTCGGGCGACCAGGTGCGCCAGTTGATGCAGTTGATCCTGTGGAAGCTGGAGAGCCTGCGTCAGTGGCAGAAGGACAACATCACCGCGACAATTCAGGCGGTGGTCGAATCCCTCGAGCTGAAACTGCGCGATGCCATGCCGTTGATGTTCGCCGCGATTACCGGCCAGGCGAGCTCGGTGTCGGTGCTCGACGCCATGGAAATCCTCGGCCCGGACCTGACCCGTTTCCGCCTGCGCCAGGCCATCGACCTGCTCGGTGGCGTGTCGAAGAAAGAAAACAAGGAGTGGGAAAAGCTGCTGGCCGCGATTGCCTGATTCCCTGCGGTAGCTCCTGGCAGGCCCTTGGCCTGTGCCAAACCCCCGGATTTCCGGGGGGAGGGCGGTAAGTGATTGTTATGTCGGCAAAAAATTTTAAATTTTTTGAAAAATAAGTTTGACAGGCATTCGATACGCCCTTAAGATTCGCCCCGTCCTCAGCGATGACATCAACGATGAGGGGCTATAGCTCAGCTGGGAGAGCGCTTGCATGGCATGCAAGAGGTCGACGGTTCGATCCCGTCTAGCTCCACCAATTTACACTTCAAGGTCTGGCCACACCGGCCTTGAAGCGATCAACACTCAGCGTTGATCAGTTGTATAGAAGGTTTGTGTCCCCTTCGTCTAGTGGCCTAGGACACCGCCCTTTCACGGCGGTAACAGGGGTTCGAGTCCCCTAGGGGACGCCAGTTTTACAGAAGTGATGTTGCAAGATGTCACTCCGCCGCGAGGCGAAAAATCCGGGGCTTTAGCTCAGCTGGGAGAGCGCCTGCATGGCATGCAGGAGGTCAGCGGTTCGATCCCGCTAAGCTCCACCAATTTTACACTTCAAGGTCTGGCCACACCGGCCTTGAAGCGATCAGTACTCAGCGCTGATCAGTGTATAGAAGGGTTTGCGTCCCCTTCGTCTAGTGGCCTAGGACACCGCCCTTTCACGGCGGTAACAGGGGTTCGAGTCCCCTAGGGGACGCCACGATTACCCGCTCTGCGGGATTTTATAAGGGTCATTCAATTATTGAATGGCCCTTTTGTTTGTCTGGCGTTTGGCCAATTCCCCCATACCCTCTCTGCTCTTCTGACCAACGGTCAAATCCAGCCCTTGCGTAAATTTATTATGAGAATAATATTTCCATCGTAATATTCGGAGGCAACGATGAACGACAAAAAAGCTCAAACCCGTGAACGCATTCTCCAGGCCGCCAGCTCTGCGCTGATTCAACGTGGCCCGGCGGAACCGAGCGTGGGCGAAGTGATGGGTGCGGCCGGCCTGACCGTCGGCGGCTTCTATGCGCACTTCGAAAGCAAGGACGCAATGATGCTGGAAGCCTTCACCCAGTTGCTCGGCCAGCGTCGGGCGTTGATCGCCGACATGGATGCCGAGCTGACCGGGGAAGAGCGCCGGGCGTTGGTCGCGGCGTTCTACCTGTCGCGCAAACACCGCGACTCCACCGAAAACGCCTGTCCGATTCCGGCGTCGGTGGGGGAGTTGGGTCGCCTGCCGGATGACTTCCGGGTGGCCTTGAACGAGCACGTCGAGCTGATGGTCGCGCAGTTGGCCAGCAGCCCGGAAGACGCCGATAAGGTCCTCGCGGACCTGGCGCTGATGGTGGGAGGCCTGGCCCTGGCGCGAGCGCTGGGAGCCGGTGAGTTGTCTGATCGATTGCTGCGTGCCGCCAAGTCGGCGGTGCTGTGACCTGAAGCGTTGGCCTTTGGAGATGAGCGATGAACACCTTGAGTTGGGTTCGCGGCGTTAACGGCACGTTGGGCTGGGTGGCGCCGAAGTTGATTGCGAACAAGATGCGTCAGGTGTTCATGACGCCGCGTGAATTGCCACCCCGTGACTGGGAGATGCCGCTGCTGGCCAGTGCCGAGCGCATTACCTTGCGCTTTGGGCTCTCGGCCTTGCGCTGGGGCCAGGGCCCGGCAGTGTTGCTGATGCATGGTTGGGAAGGGCGGCCGACCCAGTTCGCCAGCCTGATCAGCGCCCTGGTGGACGCCGGTTATACGGTGATTGCCCTGGACGGTCCTGCCCACGGTCGTTCGCCGGGACGCGAGGCCAACGTCGTACTGTTTGCCCGCGCCATGCTCGAAGCGGCGGCCGAGTTGCCGCCGCTGCAAGGGGTGGTCGGCCACTCCATGGGCGGCGCCAGTGCAATGCTTGCGGTGCAGTTGGGGCTGCGTACACAGACCCTGGTGAGCATCGCGGCACCGGCGCGGATTCTTGGCGTGCTGCGTGGTTTTGCCCGCTACTTCGGTTTGCCACCGCGTGCGCGCTCGGCGTTTATCCGCAAGGTCGAGCAGGATGTCGGCATGCAGGCTTCAAGGCTCGATGTCGCCCACTATCAATTGGATATGCCCGGATTGATTGTGCATGCCGAGGACGACACCTTTGTCCCGGTGAGCGAGTCGCAGCTGATCCACGAAGCCTGGTTCGACAGTCGCCTGCTGCGCCTGGAGGAGGGCGGTCACCAACGGGTGCTGGCCGACCCGCGAGTGATCGAAGGGGTGCTGGGATTGCTCGCGGGTAGCAGCCTGCAGGCGCGGCAATCGGCCTGATCATCCGTTACACTGCTCCCGGTCGAATAAGCGGACCGGGAGTGAGGCATGGGCTGGGATCGGGCAACACCCTTTGTGATTGACCTGCAGGTGGCCGCAGAGGACATCGACGGGCTGGGACACGCCAATAACGCGGTGTATGTCACCTGGCTCGAGCGCTGCGCCTGGCGCCACTCACAGCGCCTGGGGCTGGACCTGGTGGAGTATCGGCGGCTGGACCGGGCCATGGCCGTGGTGCGCCACGAGATCGATTACCTGGCAGCGGCCTATGAAGGTGACGAGTTGCAGTTGGCGACCTGGATCGTCGACTGGGACCAGCGCCTGAAAATGACCCGGCATTTCCAGTTGGTTCGCCCCAGTGACAACGCGACCCTGCTGCGCGCGCAAACCACCTTTGTCTGTATTGAACTGTCCAGCGGCAAGCCCAAGCGCATGCCCGCAGAGTTCATTGAAGGCTACGGCCCGGCGTTGCACGCTCGCGCCTGAACGGATTGATGAAATGCAAAAACGGCACCCGAGGGTGCCGTTTTTTTGTTGCTGCGATTCGCTTGAGCGATCAGCCCGCCAGGCCGGCTTGCTGGACCAGGGTCAGCAACGGTTGCGGGTAGACGCCCAGGAAGAACGCCAGGGCGGCGATGGCCAGCAGCATCACGCCACCAGCCTTTTGCTCCCAGTGCAGCTGAGCGTCGACGCGGCGCAGGTTAGGCTCGATCAGGAACAGGGTAACCATCACGCGCAGGTAGTAGAACACGCCGATGGCGCTACCCAGCACCAGCGAGCCGACCAGCCACCATTGGTGCGCTTCGACACCAGTGGCAATGATGTAGAACTTGCCGATGAAGCCTGCGGTCAGCGGGATGCCGGCCAGGGACAGCATCATCACGGTCAGCACGGCGGTCAGGTACGGACGGCGCCAGAACAGGCCGCGATACTCGTACAGGGCGTCGGCGTCACGGCCTTTGTACGGCGAGGACATCAGGGTGATCACGCCGAACGCGCCGAGGCTGGTGATCACGTAGGTGACCAGGTACACGCCGATGGCTTCCAGGGCCAGGCCCTTGCTCGCCACCAGGGCGATCAGCAGGTAGCCGAAGTGGGCAATGGAGGAGTAACCCAGCAGACGCTTGAGGTTGCTCTGGGTCAGTGCCAACAGGTTACCGAACAGGATCGAGGCAATCGCGATCACGGTCAGGACGTTGCTCAGCACGGCGGTGTTGGCGGCTGGGGAGATCTGGAACAGACGCACCATGACCGCAAACACTGCGACTTTCGAGGCAGTCGCCAGGAACGCGGCGACAGGGGCCGGAGCACCTTCGTACACGTCCGGCGTCCACAAGTGGAAAGGCACCAGGGACAATTTGAACGCCAGGCCCACCAGCATCATCGCCATGCCCAATTGCGCCAGCGGGCTGGCTGCGCCGCTGGCGGCCAGGGCGTGACCGATACCGCTGAAGCTCAGGCTGCCAGCATCGGCATAGAGCAGCGCCATGCCGAACAACAGGAACGCGGAACCGGCGGCCGACAGCACCATGTACTTGATGCCGGCTTCCAGCGAGCGCTTGTTGAAGAAGGCATACGCCACCAGACCGTAGACCGGTACCGAGAGCAGTTCCAGGCCGATGAACAAGCCGGCCAGGTGTTGCGCGCTGACCAGCACGATACCGCCGGCCGCAGCCAGCAGGATCAGCAGGTACAGCTCTTCGCGGTTGCCCGGGTAGCCAGTGCCGCCTTCGCCGAGGTAGGCGTGGGCGAGGGTGACGCAGGCCAGGGTCGCCACGAGGATCAGTGCGATGTACAGCAGCGCGAAGTTGTCGACCAGCATCAGCGGGGTGACGACCAGCGGCGCGACCTTGAGTGCCGGCAGGATAGACAGCAAGGCCAGGTTAAGACCCGCCACCGAGAGCAGGAACGTCTGTGAGTGGTTGCGGCGCCATGCGATAGCCAGCATCACCACAATCACGGTGAGGCTGGTGATCAACAGTGGCGCTAGCGCGATAAAGTGTTGAATCGTGAATTCCATAGCGCTCTTACCGGGCCGAAGCGAGTTGAGTGAAGGCGGTACCGAGCCATTGCTGCACACCATGCATCGTCGCAGCAGAGGTATCGAGGAACGGTTGCGGGTAGACGCCGAGGTAGATCAGCAGTACCGCAAGGCCGAGCACCATGATCAGTTCGCGAGCATCCATACCGTGCAGCACCGCGTCCGACTTGGACGGGCCGAAGTAGGCACGGTGGATCATGATCAGCGAGTAGACCGAACCGAACACCAGGCCGGAGGTGGCAATTGCGGTGATCCATGGCGCACTGGCGAAGGTGCCGATCAGGATCAGGAACTCACCGACGAAGTTGCCGGTACCCGGCAGGCCCAGGGAGGCGGCTGCGAAGAACAGGCTGATGGCCGGCAGGTAGGCGATCTTCGACCACAGGCCACCCATTTCACGCATGTCGCGGGTGTGGGTACGCTCGTACAACTGGCCGCTGAGGATAAACAGTGCCGCCGCGGACAGGCCGTGGGCAAGCATCTGGATCACCGCGCCTTGCAGGGCCAACTGGCTGCCGGAGTAGATACCGATCAGCACGAAGCCCATGTGCGAAACGCTGGAGAACGCGATCAGGCGCTTGATGTCGGTCTGGGCAAATGCCAGGAACGCACCGTAGAAGATCCCGACCAGGCCCAGGGCCATGGCGATCGGCGCGAACTCGGCCGAGGCGTTCGGGAACAGCGGCAGGGCGAAACGCAGCAGGCCGTAGGCCGCGGTTTTCAGCAAGATACCGGCGAGGTCGACGGAACCTGCGGTCGGTGCCTGGGCGTGAGCGTCAGGCAGCCAGGAGTGGAACGGCACCACGGGCAGCTTGACCGCGAAGGCGATGAAGAAGCCGAGCATCAGGATGTACTCGGTGGTCATCGACATCTTGGTTTTCAGCAGGTCGGCGTAGTTGAACGTAATCACGCCCGTGCTGTTGAAGTTGACCAGGACCAGACCGAGGATCGCCACCAGCATGATCAGGCCGGAAGCCTGAGTGAAGATGAAGAACTTGGTCGCCGCGTAGATCCGGGTTTTCTTGCCGTCCGAAGAACTGTGACCCCAGAGCGCGATGAGGAAGTACATCGGCACCAGCATCATTTCCCAGAAGAAGAAGAACATGAACAGGTCGAGGGCGAGGAACACGCCGACAACGCCGCCCAGGATCCACATCAGGTTCAGGTGGAAGAAACCCACGTGACGCTGAATCTCTTTCCAGGAGCAGAGTACCGAGAGGATACCCAGCAGGCCGGTCAGCAGGATCATCAACAGCGACAGGCCGTCGAGGGCCAGGTGCACGTTGATGCCAAAACGCTCGATCCAGACATGCTTGAACTCAAGCGCCCAGGTCGGATCGGCACCAGGTGCCGGAGCAAATGAATAGTCACCATGGGCCCACAGCCAGAGGCCGAGGGCGAGTTCCAGGGTCATGGTCAACAGCGCAATCCAGCGAGGGAGGGTGGCGCCGAAGCGCTCACCCATCCAGCACAGCAGGCCGCCGATGAAGGGGATCAGGATTAGCCAAGGCAGAATCATGACGGGCTCGTTTCCTTTCGCAAATTCGCAAGGTTCATATCAGACCGCTACCAGCACGATGGCGCCGATTACCAGCACGGCACCAGCAGCCATCGAGGCGGCGTACCAACGCAGTTGACCCGTCTCGGTGCGGCTCAGGGAGTTGTGACCCCCTTTGGCCAGACGCGGGATCAAACCGATGGTTTGGTCGAACGGGTCTTTGCGCAGCAGATGGCTGATCGCCAGGTACGGCTTGACGAACAGCTTGTCGTAGATCCAGTCGAAGCCCCAGGCGGCGAACCACCAGGCCGAGAGCAGACGGCCGATGCCGCTGTTGGCGATGGCCGTGACAAACCGACGCTTGCCCAGGAACAGCAGCGCGGCCAGCAGGATACCGGACAGGGCGATGGCGCCCGAGGCGATTTCCAGGCTGTGCTTGGCTTCGCCACCGGCATGCCCGACGCTTTGCGGCAGCACACCGTGCAGTGGCGGCACGATCATCGCGCCAATGGCGGTCGACAGTACGATCAGCACCGACAGTGGCAGCCAGTGGGCAATGCCGTGGCCGGCGTGGGCTTCGGTCTTCGCTTCACCGTGGAACGCGATGAAGATCAGGCGGAAGGTGTACAGCGAGGTCATGAATGCACCCACCAGGCCTGCGTACAGCAGGGCGTGGTTGCCGCTGGCAAAGGCTTCCCAGAGGATTTCGTCTTTCGAGTAGAAACCTGCGGTAACCAGTGGCAGGGCCGCGAGGGCCGCGCCGCCAACGATGAAGCTGGCGTACGCCAGTGGCAGCTTTTTCCACAGGCCGCCCATCTTGAAGATGTTCTGCTCGTGGTGGCAGGCCACGATCACCGCACCGGATGCGAGGAACAGCAGCGCCTTGAAGAAGGCGTGGGTCATCAGGTGGAAGATCGCGCCATCCCAGGCACCGACGCCCAGGGCCAGGAACATGTAGCCGATCTGGCTCATGGTCGAGTAGGCGAGGATACGCTTGATGTCGGTCTGGACCAGGGCGGCGAAACCCGCCAGCACCAGGGTCACACCGCCGACGATGCCGACCAGTTGCAGGATGTCCGGTGCCAGGGCAAACAGGCCGTGGGTACGGGCAATCAGGTAGACACCGGCGGTCACCATGGTCGCGGCGTGGATCAGTGCCGAAACCGGGGTTGGGCCGGCCATTGCGTCCGCCAACCAGGTTTGCAGCGGCAACTGAGCCGATTTACCGACCGCGCCACCCAGCAGCATCAGGGTCGCCAACACGATCCAGAAGTCGCCAGCCTGGAATTTCTGCGGTGCCAGCACCAGCAGTTCCTGGATGTTCA
The DNA here is from genome assembly GCF_949767245.1 of Pseudomonas sp. IT-P176. NCBI lineage: Bacteria > Pseudomonadati > Pseudomonadota > Gammaproteobacteria > Pseudomonadales > Pseudomonadaceae > Pseudomonas > Pseudomonas sp. IT-P176. Next base: position 13,894 of record NZ_CATKPN010000034.1, on the reverse strand, counting down.
GCGTGCCCACCTGTTGGAACAGGATGAACAGGCCGATGGCCATGAACACGTCGCCGATACGGGTGACGATGAACGCCTTGAGTGCTGCGTTACCGTTGTTGCGGTTGCTGTAGTAGAAACCGATCAACAGGTAGGAGCACAGGCCCACGCCTTCCCAACCGAAGTACAGGAACAGCAGGTTATCGCCCAGCACCAGGAACAGCATGCTGGCGATAAACAGGTTGGTGTAGGCGAAGAAGCGCGAGTAGCCGGCTTCACCGCGCATGTACCAGGACGCGAACAGGTGGATCAGGAAGCCCACGCCCACTACTACGCCAAGCATGGTGACCGACAGGCCATCCAGGTACAGGGCGAAGTTGGGGGTGAAGCCTTCCACCGCCATCCACTGCCACAACACCTGGGTGTAGTGGCCGCCTTCAGGCGGTGCGACGTTGAACTGCCAGATCACGTAGGCAGTGACGATCGCCGAGAGGCCGATGGAGCCGACACCGATCAGCGCCGCGAGGTTTTCCGAGATGCGTCCGCGGGAGAACGACAGCAGCAGGAACCCGATCAGGGGGAATACGAAAGTCAGGAAGAGTAGGTTCATCCGCGCATCTCACTGGCAGCGTCGATATCGAGCGTGTGGAAGCGGCGATACAGTTGCAGCAGGATCGCCAGGCCGATACTGGCCTCGGCGGCTGCCAGGCTGATCACCAGGATGAACATGACTTGTCCATCCGGCTGGCCCCAACGTGCACCGGCAACGATGAATGCCAGGGCAGCGGCGTTCATCATCACTTCCAGGCTCATCAACACGAAAAGAATGTTGCGGCGGACCATCAGGCCGACCAGGCCGAGGCAGAACAGGATGCCGGCGACAGCCAGTCCATGCTCTAAAGGGATAGCAGGCATGAATTACTCCTTCGCCTCGTTGCGGCCCAAATGGAACGCCGTGACGGCTGCAGCGAGCAGCAGCATCGAGGCGAGTTCGACCACCAGCAGGTAAGGACCGAACAGGCTGATGCCCACGGCCTTGGCGTCCACGGTGGTAAGACCAATGGCAGCGCCGCTGGAGTGGCTGAACAGTACGTACAGCAGTTCAGCCAACAGCAGCGCAGCGAGCACGACCGGGCCCAGCCAGATACCGGGCTTGAGCCAGACACGTTCCTGCTGAACCGCGGCCGGGCCCAGGTTCAGCATCATCACCACGAACACGAACAGCACCATGATGGCGCCGGCGTAGGCAATCACTTCCAGGACCCCGGCAAATGGCGCACCGAGGCTGAAGAAGGTCATCGCCACGGCGATCAGCGAAATAATCAGGTAGAGCAGGGCGTGCACAGGGTTGGTGTTGGTGATCACACGAAGCGTGGACACCACCGCGATACCCGATGCGAAATAGAAAGCGAATTCCATCTTTCTTCCTTAAGGCAGCAAGCTCTTCACGTTGATCGGCTCGGCTTCATTTTGTGCGGAGCCTTTTGGCTTACCGGCAATGGCCATACCTGCAACACGATAGAAGTTGTAGTCAGGGTTTTTACCGGGACCGGAGATCAGCAGATCTTCTTTCTCGTAAACCAGGTCCTGACGCTTGAACTCGGCCATTTCGAAATCCGGCGTGAGCTGGATCGCGGTGGTCGGGCAGGCTTCTTCGCACAGGCCGCAGAAAATGCAGCGCGAGAAGTTGATACGGAAGAAGTCCGGGTACCAGCGACCGTCTTCGGTTTCAGCTTTCTGCAGCGAGATGCAGCCGACCGGGCAGGCCACGGCGCACAGGTTGCAGGCTACACAACGCTCTTCACCATCGGGGTCGCGGGTCAGGACGATACGGCCACGGTAGCGAGGCGGCAGGTACACCGCCTCTTCCGGGTATTGCAGGGTGTCGCGCTTGCGAAAGCCATGGCCGAAAACCATGATCAGGCTGCGCAACTGGGTACCAGTACCCTTAACGATGTCGCCAATATATTTGAACATGGGTCAAATCCTCACTGAACCGCGCCCGCAGGCGTGTTCAACAACACAACCGCAGCGGTCACCAGCAAATTGATCAGGGTCAGCGGCAGGCAGAATTTCCAGCTGAAATCCATCACCTGGTCATAACGCGGGCGCGGAATCGAAGCGCGCAGCAGGATGAACAGCATGATGAAGAACGCGGTCTTCAATGCGAACCAGAAGAAAGCCAGTTGCGGCAGGATGCCGAACGGACCGTGCCAGCCACCGAAGAACAGGGTGACCAGCAGCGCCGAGATCAGGATGATGCCGATGTACTCGCCGACGAAGAACATGCCCCACTTCATGCCGGCATATTCGATGTGGTAACCGTCGGCCAGTTCCTGTTCTGCTTCCGGCTGGTCGAACGGGTGACGGTGAGTCACGGCGACGCCAGCAACGAAGAAGGTACAGAAACCGAAGAACTGCGGAATGATGAACCACAGGTTCTGCGCCTGGTACTCGACGATGTCGCGCATGTTGAACGAGCCGACCTGAACCACGATGCCCATGAGCGCAAGGCCCATGAACACTTCGTAGGACACGGTCTGGGCCGAGGCACGCAAGGCACCCAGCAGGGCGAACTTGTTGTTGCTCGACCAGCCGGCGAACAGCACCGCGTAGACCGAAAGGCCGGCCATGGCGAAGAAGAACAGCAGGCCGATGTTCAGGTCCGCCACACCCCAGGTCGGGGTGATCGGGATGATCGCGAAGGCGATCAGCAAGGCGCTCATGGCCACGACCGGTGCCAGGGTGAAAATCACCTTGTCGGCAAACGGCGGGGTCCAGTCTTCCTTGAAGAACATCTTGAGCATGTCGGCGGCGATCTGGAACATGCCGAACGGGCCAACGCGGTTCGGACCATAACGGTCCTGCCACCAGCCCAGCAGGCGACGTTCGACGAAGCTGAGCAGGGCACCTGCAACCACCACGGCCAGCATCACCACCAGGGCCTTGACGACCGCGATGATGGTGTCGATCACTTCAGGGGTGAACCAGGTCATTGCGCTGCCTCCTGCAGACCGTCAACGGAAAAGCCTGCGATCGCTGGTGGAATGCCAGCCAGGCCGGCAGGCAAGGCCACCAGGCCAGCACCCAGCTGCTCATTGATGCGCAGTGGCAGACGCAGGGTCTGGCCGGCCACGTTCAGGCTCAGCAGGGCGCCATCGTTGACCCCCAGGCGATCGGCTTCGGACTTGGCCAGCGCCACGTAGGCCGCGGGAATGCGTTCTTGTACCGGGGCGGCCTTGGAAGAGTTCTCTTCGCTGCCGAGCAGGTGGAAGAACGGCACGACCTGCCAGGTACCCTGGGCCGGGTTGAAGGCGCGAGGCACATTGGCGAACCAGTTCAGCGCATCACCTGTGCTTTCGATCAGGCGGGTGCCTGGGTCGCCAGCGCGGATGTGACCACCGACTTCGTCCTGGAACTTGTTCCAGGCTTGCGGCGAGTTCCAGCCCGGGGACCAGGCGAATGGCACTTGCTGACGCGGCTCGACCGAACCCGAGTAACCTTCCATGGAGAAGGCGAACGCGGTGTCGTTGTCTTGCGGGGTGCGCGGCTCGTGCACGCTGATGTCGGCGCGCATGGCGGTCCGGCCGGAGTAACGCAGCGGCTCACGGGCGAGTTTCATGCCCTTGATGCGGAACGCGGCGGACGGGGCGGCATCGACGATGCGTGCCAGTTGCGGCGTGCTGGAAGCGACGGCAGCGGTCACGTGGTCGAGCTGGGTCCAGTCGATTGGCTGGTTCAGCAGGGTGGCGCGCAGGGCGTGCAGCCAGCGCCAGCCTTCGTGGACCAGGATGCTGGCGTCCATGTACTTCGGATCGAACACCTGGAAGAAGCGCTGGGCGCGACCTTCCTGGCTGACGAGGGTGCCATCGCCTTCGGCGAAGCTGGCAGCTGGCAGGACCAGGTGCGCGCGATCACTGGTGGCGGTCTTCTGATGGTCAGCGACGATCACTACTTTCGCGGCGCTCAGCGCTGCATCGACCTTGGCCTTGGTGGTGCGGGTGTACAGGTCGTTTTCCAGTACGACGATGGCGTCGGCCTGGCCGTCGATGACTGCTTGCAGGGCTGCATCGACCGATTCGCCACCGAGCATGGCCAGGCCGAGGCTGTTGGCCTCTGGCACGATCAGGCTGATGGAGCCGTTCTTCTCGCGCAGCTTCAGCGCCTTGGCGATGTTCGCGGCAGCTTCGATCAGCGCCTTGGAACCCAACGAGGTACCGGCAATGATCAATGGACGCTTGGCCGCGAGCAGGGCGTCGGCGATGCGCTTGGCCAGTTCGAGGGCTTCGCTGTCCAGGCCTTCAACGGCTGGAGCGCTGGCGTCGAGGGCGTGAGCCACGGCAAAACCGATGCGGGCCAGGTCGTCGGGCGCGGCGTGTACGCACTCTTCGGCGATGTCGTCGAGCTTGGTCTCAGCGATGCTGGCGATGAACAGCGGGTTCAGCGCGTGCTGGCCGATGTTCTTCACGGCGGCGTCGAGCCAAGGCTGGACGCGCATGGCGTCGGCCATGTCTTCAGCCTTGCCCTTGACCGATTGACGCAGGGACAGCGCCATGCGGGCGGCGGTCTGGGTCAGGTCTTCACCGAGGACGAAGATCGCGTCGTGGTCTTCGATGTCACGCATGTTCGGCACTGGCAGCGGGCTGTCGTTCAGCACTTGCAGGACCAGGCGAATACGCTCCAGCTCAGCGGCTTCGATACCGCTGTAGAAGTGCTCGGCGCCGACCAGCTCGCGCAACGCGTAGTTGCTTTCGAGGCTGGCCCGCGGCGAACCGATACCGACGATGTTGCGACCGCGCAGCAGGTCGGCGGCTTTATCCAGCGCTTCGTCGAGGCTCAGCTTGGCACCATTGGCCAGCAGAGGCTGACGCGGGCGGTCTTCGCGGTTGACGTAGCCATAACCGAAACGGCCACGGTCGCACAGGAAGTACTGGTTCACCGAACCGTTGAAACGGTTCTCGATGCGTCGCAGTTCGCCGTAGCGCTCACCCGGGGAGATGTTGCAACCGCTGGAGCAGCCATGGCAGATGCTCGGCGAGAACTGCATGTCCCACTTGCGGTTGTAGCGCTCGGAGTGAGTCTTGTCGGTGAACACACCGGTCGGGCAGACCTCGGTGAGGTTGCCGGAGAACTCGCTTTCCAGGGTGCCGTCTTCAACGCGACCGAAGTACACGTTGTCGTGGGCGCCGAACACGCCCAGGTCGGTGCCGCCGGCGTAGTCTTTATAGAAGCGCACGCAGCGGTAGCAGGCGATGCAGCGGTTCATCTCGTGGGAAATGAACGGGCCCAGTTGCTGGTTCTGGTGGGTACGCTTGGTGAAGCGGTAACGGCGCTCGTTGTGGCCGGTCATTACCGTCATGTCTTGCAGGTGGCAGTGACCGCCTTCCTCACAGACCGGGCAGTCGTGAGGGTGGTTGGTCATCAGCCATTCAACAACGCTGGCGCGAAAGGCCTTGGACTCTTCATCGTCGATGGAGATCCAGGTGCCATCGGTGGCAGGGGTCATGCAGGACATGACGATACGACCGCGGGTGTCGTTCTCGTCGGTGTACTGCTTGACCGCGCACTGGCGGCAAGCGCCAACGCTGCCAAGGGCGGGGTGCCAGCAGAAGTAAGGAATATCGAGGCCTAGCGACAGACATGCCTGTAACAGGTTGTCTGCCCCGTCGACTTCGAGCGCTTTGCCGTCTACGTGGATAGTGGCCATGGTTCAAAGTTCTTCGTTGGCCCGGTGTCAGCGGGCGTGGCTAATGGAATCTTGTCATTCGCGTGAGTCAAAACAGCCGCGGGCGGCGTCATCACACGAGAAGGCGAAGGGCACGGACCCTTCGCCTTGTTAAGCGTTACGCGCCGACTACGATCGGCCTTGCCAGGGGCGGGACGGCGGCGCTGATAGGCGCGATGCCGGCTTCGAACTCTGGACGGAAGTATTTGATAGCGCTGCCCAATGGCTCCACGGCACCCGGTGCGTGAGCACAGAAGGTCTTGCCTGGGCCGAGGAAGCCGACCAGACCCAGCAGGGTCTCGATGTCACCGGGCTGGCCTTCGCCTTTCTCGATAGCCATCAGCAGCTTGACGCTCCATGGCAAGCCATCGCGGCAAGGGGTGCAGAAACCGCACGACTCACGGGCGAAGAACTGTTCCATGTTGCGCAGCAGGGACACCATGTTGACGCTGTCGTCCACCGCCATGGCCAGGCCGGTACCCATACGGGTGCCCACCTTGGCGATGCCGCCGGCGTACATTTGTGCGTCCAGGTGTTCCGGCAGCAAGAAGCCGGTACCGGCGCCGCCTGGCTGCCAGGCCTTGAGCTTGAAGCCATCGCGCATGCCGCCCGCGTAGTCTTCGAACAGTTCGCGGCCGGTAACGCCGAATGGCAGCTCCCACAGGCCCGGGTTCTTGACCTTGCCGGAGAAGCCCATGAGCTTGGTGCCCATGTCTTCGCTGCCTTCGCGGGACAACGATTTGTACCAGTCCACGCCGTCGGCAATGATCGCCGGCACGTTGCACAGGGTTTCAACGTTGTTCACGCAGGTCGGCTTGCCCCACACACCTACGGCGGCAGGGAAGGGTGGCTTGGAGCGCGGGTTGGCGCGACGGCCTTCGAGGGAGTTGATCAGTGCGGTTTCTTCACCGCAGATGTAACGCCCGGCGCCGGTGTGCACGAACAGCTCGAAGTCGAAGCCTGAGCCCAGAATGTTTTTACCCAGCAGGCCAGCGGCCTTGGCTTCTTCCACGGCACGGTTGAGGTGCTTGGCGGCGGTGGTGTACTCGCCACGCAGGAAGATGTAGCCACGGTAGGTTTTCAGCGCGCGGGCGCTGATCAGCATGCCTTCGATCAGCAGATGGGGCAGTTGCTCCATCAGCATGCGGTCTTTCCAGGTGTTGGGCTCCATTTCATCCGCGTTGCACAGCAGGTAGCGGATGTTGATGGATTCGTCTTTTGGCATCAGGCCCCACTTCACACCCGTGGGGAAGCCCGCGCCACCGCGACCCTTGAGGCCGGCGTCTTTCACGGTCTGGACGATGTCGTCCTGGGCCATGTCGGCGAAGGCCTTGCGTGCCGCGGCGTAACCGTTCTTGGCCTGGTACTCGTCGAGCCATACAGCCTCGCCGTCGTCACGCAGGCGCCAGGTCAGCGGATGGGTCTCTGCCGAGCGCTTGATGCGGTTGGCCGGGCCGAAGGAAGTCAGGGTCATACGTAGCCCTCCAACAGTTTGGCAACGCCAGCAGGCTGTACGTCACCGAAAGTGTCGTCGTCGATCATCAACGCCGGCGCCTTGTCGCAGTTGCCGAGGCAGCAGACAGGCAGCAAGGTGAAACGACCGTCGGCAGTGGTCTGGCCGAGGCCGATCCCCAGTTTGCTCTGGATTTCACTGACCACCGACTCATGGCCGCCGATGTAGCAGACCATGCTGTCGCAGACGCGAATGATGTGGCGGCCCACTGGCTGGCGGAAGATCTGGCTGTAGAACGTCGCCACGCCTTCAACGTCGCTGGCCGGGATGCCGAGGATCTCGCCGATGGCGTACAGGGCGCCATCGGGCACCCAGCCACGTTCCTTCTGGACGATCTTCAGGGCTTCGATCGACGCCGCGCGCGGGTCTTCGTAGTGATGCAACTCGTGCTCGATGGCCGAGCGCTCGGTTTCACTCAAGGTGAAACGGTCTGTCTGGATAAGCGTGCTGTTCATGCTTAGCGGTCCACGTCGGCCATAACGAAGTCGATACTACCCAGGTACGCAATCAAGTCCGCGACCATGCTGCCTTTGATCACCGAAGGGATCTGCTGCAGGTGCGGGAAGCTTGGAGTACGAATCCGGGTGCGGTAGCTCATGGTGCCGCCGTCGCTCGTCAGGTAGTAACTGTTGATGCCCTTGGTCGCTTCGATCATCTGGAAGGATTCGTTGGCCGGCATCACCGGGCCCCACGAAACTTGCAGGAAGTGCGTGATCAGGGTCTCGATGTGCTGCAGCGTGCGCTCTTTAGGCGGCGGCGTGGTCAGCGGGTGATCCGCCTTGTACGGGCCTTCCGGCATGTTGCGCATGCACTGGTCGATGATCTTGATGCTCTGGCGCATTTCTTCGACGCGCACCATGCAGCGGTCGTAGGCATCGCCATTGGCTGCCAGCGGGACTTCGAACTCGAAGTTCTCGTAGCCCGAGTACGGACGCGCCTTGCGCAGGTCGAAATCGCAACCGGTGGAACGCAGGCCGGCACCGGTGACGCCCCATTCCAGGGCCTCTTTGGTGTTGTAGGCAGCGACGCCGATGGTCCGACCCTTGAGGATGCTGTTCTGCAGGGCGGCCTTGGTGTACTCGTCGAGGCGCTTTGGCAGCCATTCAACGAAGTCCTTGACCAGTTTTTCCCAGCCGCGTGGCAGGTCGTGGGCGACACCGCCGATGCGGTACCAGGCCGGGTGCAGGCGAAAGCCGGTAATGGCTTCGATCACCGTGTACGCCTTCTGGCGGTCGGTGAAGGTGAAGAACACCGGGGTCATGGCGCCGACGTCCTGGATGTAGGTACCCAGGAACAGCAGGTGGCTGGTGATCCGGAAGAACTCGGCCATCATGATGCGGATGACGTCGACCTTCTCGGGCACCTTGATGCCGGCCAGCTTCTCGACCGAGAGCACGTACGGCAGGTTGTTCATCACGCCGCCGAGGTAGTCGATACGGTCGGTGTACGGGATGAAGCTGTGCCAGGACTGACGCTCGGCCATTTTCTCGGCACCACGGTGGTGGTAGCCGATGTCCGGTACGCAGTCGACGATCTCTTCGCCGTCCAGCTGCAGGATGATGCGGAACGCACCGTGAGCCGAAGGGTGGTTGGGACCCAGGTTGAGGAACATGTAGTCCTCATTCGCCCCGGAACGTTTCATGCCCCAGTCTTCAGGCTTGAAGCGCGCGGCTTCTTCCTCAAGCTGTTGCTTGGCCAGGGTCAGGCTGAACGGGTCGAACTCGGTGGCGCGGGCCGGGAAGTCCTTGCGCAGCGGGTGACCTTCCCAGGTCGGCGGCATCATGATGCGCGACAGGTGCGGGTGACCTTTGAAGTCGATGCCGTACATGTCCCAGACTTCACGTTCGTACCAGTTGGCGTTGGGCCAGATGCTGGTGACGGACGGCACGCTGAGGTCGCTCTCGGACAAGGCGACCTTGATCATTACGTCACTATTACGTTCGATCGACATCAGGTGGTAGAACACGGTGAAGTCGACGCCGCCAGGCAGCCCTTGACGCTTGGTGCGCAGACGCTCGTCCACGCCATGCAGGTCATAGAGCATGACGTACGGCTTGGGCAGGTTGCGCAGGAAGGTCAGGACTTCGACGAGTTTGGCACGGGCAACCCAAAGCACCGGCATGCCGGTGCGGGTAGGCTGGGCAGTGAATGCCTCAGGGCCAAAGCGGTTGTTCAGTTCGACGACCACATCCTGGTCGTCTGCCTTGTAAGGCGGGATGTACAGAGCACTGCCTGTAGTCATGGTTATTTATCGCTTTCGGTCAACGTAAAGAATGAAGCCAGTTTTCGGTTTCTTTGCAGGAACAGATCTGGATCAGACTTCGTCGGGGCTGCGCAGGTTGGTGACTGCGATTCGCTGTTCGCGGCGCTGTTCCTTTTGCGAAGGCATCTCGGCGCGGTACACGCCTTGATCGCCGACGACCCAGGAAAGCGGGCGACGCTCTTGGCCAATCGACTCCTGCAGCAGCATCAGGCCTTGCAGGAAAGCTTCAGGGCGGGGCGGGCAGCCAGGCACGTAGACGTCCACGGGCAGGAACTTGTCCACTCCCTGAACCACGGAGTAGATGTCGTACATGCCACCGGAGTTGGCGCACGAGCCCATGGAGATTACCCACTTCGGCTCGAGCATTTGCTCGTAGAGACGCTGAATGATCGGCGCCATCTTGATGAAGCAGGTACCGGCGATAACCATGAAATCCGCCTGGCGCGGCGATGCCCGGATAACCTCGGCGCCAAAGCGCGCGATGTCGTGGGGCGCCGTGAAGGCAGTGGTCATTTCCACGTAGCAGCACGAAAGGCCGAAGTTGTACGGCCACAGGGAGTTCTTACGTCCCCAGTTGACCGCGCCGTTCAGCACGTCTTCGAGCTTGCCCATGTAGATGTTTTTGTGGACTTGATCTTCTAACGGATCGGAAACGGTTTCCCGCTCGCCGATCGGGTACTGCTCGTTAGGAGCATCCGGGTCGATCCTGGTGAGATTGTATTGCATTGCCAAAGCCTCATTGTTTCAGCTTCGCCTGCCGCTTACGACGAGCTTCCGGAGCCCAGTCAAGGGCGCCCACTCGAAATAGGTAGACAAGACCTGCCAACAGAATTGCTATGAAAACGAGAGCTTCGACGAATCCGGTCCAGCCGCTTTCGCGGACGGACACAGACCATGCAAAGAGAAAGAGGGCTTCGATATCGAAGATCACGAACAACATCGCGACCAGATAGAATTTGGCTGAGAGCCGCAAGCGGGCGCCACCTGTAGGTAGCATGCCGGACTCGAACGGTTCGTTTTTGCTGCGGCCCCAGGCTTTTGACCCGAGGAGGCTGGAGACGCCGAGCATGAAGGCACAAAGGCCGCCGACACCCAGAAGGAAAATGGCAAAGCCCCAGTTGTGGGCCATGAGTCCTGTCGCTTCGGGCATGCTGGTAATCCTTAACAGAGAGCAAGGGTCTCTGAGCTTGATAAAGAAATAAAGCAGTGACGATATGTCGCAGCGCAATCAATCGCGGTGATTTTATGGCTAAACACCGTGCAAGTAAAATTCCTATAGCGAAATTATTTATAGGAATAAGGACATAGCGCACCTGCGAGGCCCTGCAGCCCGTGCGGTACGGGCATTAGCCGGGGTTTTGTTAATTATGTTTTGTGGCTGTTGCAATGAATATAGTTTGAGTTGAATGATAATCAATATTATTTGTGGCGGTTTTTAAACTATTCCACGGCCGGGTAAGCGCAAAGTTACGGTTACTTGCCTGCTACAGCAAGTTGCCCGGGGGCAGGTTTTAACCGTTTTGACCATTGCCGACACCGCTCTGGATCAATGTTTTGCTTCATGCGTCCTGTGGGAGGGGCGCGCACGGTGTTCGTGGGATCCCACGCAAAAAAAACGCCCCGAACCAGTCGGGGCGTCAGATTTTCGGCATTGCAGTTAGCTTTCTACCAGGTCTGCGATGGCCGTGTGCTCAAGGCGAAGGCGATCAGTGGAACTGTTCTTCTTCGGTGGAGCCGGTCAGTGCGGTCACCGAAGACGAGCCGCCCTGGATCACGGTGGTCATGTCGTCGAAGTAGCCAGTGCCCACTTCCTGCTGGTGCGCCACGAAGGTATAGCCTTTGGCAGCGTCAGCGAATTCCTGCTCTTGCAGCTTCACGTAGGCAGTCATGTCGTTGCGGGCGTAGTCGTGCGCCAGGTTGAACATGCTGTGCCACATGTTGTGAATGCCAGCCAGGGTGATGAACTGGTGCTTGTAGCCCATGGCGGACAGTTCGCGCTGGAACTTGGCGATGGTCGCGTCGTCCAGGTTTTTCTTCCAGTTGAAGGAAGGCGAGCAGTTGTACGACAGCAGTTGGTCCGGGTATTCCTTCTTGATCGCTTCAGCGAAGCGACGAGCTTCGTCCAGGTCCGGCTTGGCGGTTTCGCACCAGATCAGGTCGGCGTACGGAGCGTAAGCCAGGCCGCGAGCGATGGCCTGGTCCAGGCCGGCGCGCACTTTGTAGAAGCCTTCCTGGGTGCGTTCGCCAGTCACGAATGGCTGGTCGTACGGGTCGCAGTCGGAAGTCAGCAGGTCAGCGGCGTTAGCGTCGGTACGGGCCAGGATGATGGTCGGAGTACCGGCGACGTCAGCTGCCAGACGAGCAGCGGTCAGCTTCTGTACAGCTTCCTGGGTAGGAACCAGTACCTTGCCGCCCATGTGCCCGCATTTTTTCACGGAAGCCAGTTGGTCTTCGAAGTGAACGCCGGCAGCGCCTGCCTCGATCATGCTCTTCATCAGCTCGTAGGCGTTCAGGACGCCGCCGAAACCAGCTTCAGCGTCAGCCACGATGGGTGCGAAGTAGTCGATGTAGCCTTCGTCGCCCGGGCCTTTGCCGGCTTTCCACTGGATCTGGTCAGCACGACGGAACGAGTTGTTGATGCGCTTGACCACGGTCGGTACCGAGTCAACCGGGTACAGCGACTGGTCTGGGTACATCGATTCGGCGGAGTTGTTGTCCGCAGCCACTTGCCAGCCAGACAGGTAGATCGCCTGGATACCGGCTTTGACTTGTTGTACAGCCTGGCCGCCGGTCAGGGCGCCCATGCAGTTGACGAAATCTTTCTCAGGGCGGAAGGACGGCTTGGCGCCCTGGGTCACCAGGTTCCACAGCTTCTCGGCGCCCAGTTTTGCAAAGGTGTGCTCAGGTTGAACCGAGCCGCGCAGGCGGACGACGTCAGCAGCGGAGTAAGCGCGTGTCACGCCTTTCCAGCGTGGGTTTTCAGCCCAGTCTTTTTCGAGGGCTGCAATTTGCTGTTCGCGTGTCAGTGCCATGGAGATAAACCTCGTCGCATAGGTCTTGGTGGAAAATTCCGTTTGCCGGGTACGCGTGTCAAAAGGCGTAACAGGCTGCTCGCTGACCAGAAGCTTGGCCGGTCAAGGCGGGTTTGGCGGGGGTGGCGACGGGATGAACGATGAGCTCGAGGATGGAGGCTGAGCAGGTAAGGGCGAGCTGTCGGGCGCATTCGGGCGTCGTGGGCCTGGTGCGAACATCAGTGGTGTGCCGGGTTACCTATTTACGCTTCCGTCCCTCGGGACAACTTCGTTCCAGTCGGCAACCTCGTCAAACACACCTTGTGGGCGGTACAGACACGAAACGGCTCGCAGGGTAGTTGCAAGCAACGCTTCGAAGGCCCTTGCCAGGGCCTCTGATTAGCGGGAGCGAGGCCATCATGCCTTTGCTTTTTTGCCTCGTCAAACGTTTTGTAGTGCTTTTTTTCAAGCACTACATCTTTGGTCTAATACGACTAATCAGTCAGTTTTCGGTGAGTTAGTCCAAGGTATCGACTTTCACCCGCAAGCTCAGGTCATCCCGGCCTTGGGTCCCATAGGTACGGGTCATGCCCTGTTTATCGGCCTGGGTCTGGCGGTTGATCCCGGCCAGGGTGATCCATTGGCCCAGGCGGCCGCTGACACTTGTGTCGGTGCTTTGCACATTCACTACATCGGGACGTTCCTGGCTCATGCGGTCACGGTTGGTGCTGATGGCCAGGTGCACGGTTTCGCCGGTGACGCTGGCGGTCACGTAAAAACCCTGGGTGACATTGCGGTATTCGGTCTGGCTTTGCAGGCGGCCGTAAGTGTCGGTCCCGGTGCTGGTGAGCGGGACGCTCTGGCCGGTCTGGATCAGTGCCGGCACGCCTTCGCTGGCCTGGATCTGCTGGATGCCGCCTTCGCGACTGGCGGTGCTGTAGCTGATTATCTGAGTCTGCTGGTCGCTGCTGTCCTGCTGGTTGTTCTGGTTGGTGTCGACGGTGATCAGCAGGCGTTTTGGCGCGGTGTCGAGCTGGCTAAGCAGGGCCTTAAGTTCGTCGATCCTGGCGGGATCTGCGTTGACAATCAGTTGATTGCCATAGGCGCTGACGGTGCCGTCCTTGCCGATGAAATTCTGTGCCACGGGGAGCAGGTCGGCGCTGGTGCGGTGGTTGAGCGGCACCACTTCGGTCGCCGCCATGGCCGCAAAGCTGCAGCCGAGCAGCAGGGTGGTGAGCAGGGCGCGTAGGGACATATCCGTTATCTCCGCATTCAAGTGTCTTGATAGTGCCAGTTTGTCGGCCTGCGGTGGAGCAAGTTGAATCGTCGACAGCAAAACGCCCCGGCATCGTTGGATGGCGGGGCGTTCTGGGTGGTTCTGATAGTGCTATCGCGGGCAAGCG